>JBNMGJ010000125.1:0-5524 GCA_050872185.1 Mogibacterium sp. | reverse complement strand
TAAGGGTGTCTTTGACCGATGATCCGGTGCAGGAAGTACTGTTCGGAAAGCGAATTCTAGAAGCGATAGGCCTTCGAGAGAAAAGCATTGAAATTGTATCCTGTCCAACATGTGGAAGAACAGCCGTGGATTTGATTTCACTGGCAGAGGAAGCCGAACGAAGACTTCAACCGATTGCAGTAAGACGACAGGAGAAGGGAATGAAACCCCTTAAAATTGCGGTAATGGGTTGCGTTGTCAACGGACCGGGGGAATCTCGGGAAGCGGATTACGGAATCGCCGGTGGAAAGGGAGAGGGTCTTCTTTTCTCCCACGGAGAGATTATCGGGAAGATTCCAGAGGAAGAGCTTATTGACAGTCTGATTGAAATGATAGAGAAGGAAGAAAGCGAAACGCATGATTAAAGTCCCTCAGGATATATTAACCAAAGATGAGATTTTGCGCATTTCTGGTATGAAGGAAGAAGCGGTTAACATTGAAATCTCAAGAGTGTTTCTGGAGAAAGAGAGTTTGACACTGCTGGTTGGTGTCAAACTCAATTTTGTGATACCTAAGATTTATGAGAAACGGATGGGGGAACGAATCCTTCAGAAGGTGGAAGCGGCCAAAGAGGTGCAGTTTCGTTATGCTTATGAAGCATCCGAGGCACCGGCTCCAAAGAGAAGTGGAGCGAAGGGAAGCGGAAACGGAAAGGGAAAAGAGAAGAAAACCATTTCCAGCGGGGTGCTATACGGTACATACATTTCTGCCCCTCCGATTAAGATTGAAGAAATCTACGATAAAGTGGGCGAACGGGGTCAGGTGGTCATCATGGGAGAACTCTTTAGCCTGGATTCCCGTGCCATTAAGAACGGAAAGCTTCTGGTGACGATGGAAATCACGGACACGGAAAGAGCTACCTGCTGCAAGGCCTTCATGAAGACAGAAGACTTCGAACTTCTAGAAGAAAACGTTTCCCTGGGAGACTGGGTAAAAGTCTCCGGTAATGTGGAATTCGATACTTTTGAGAATGAAGTGGGCATCATGGCCAAGTCCATCAATCAGGCGGTCAAACCGGAGCGCAAGGATGAACACGAGGGTCCGAAGAGAGTGGAGCTTCACGTCCATACGAAGATGAGCGATAACGACGGGTTCAACGAAATCACGGACCTGGTGGATCAGGCAGTGGCCTGGGGTCAGAAAGCCGTGGCCATTACGGATCACGGCGTGGTACAGGCTTTTCCAGATGCGGCAAATCGGGCCGCCAAGCATCGGAGCAAGGGGAAAGAAATCAAGATTATCTACGGCATGGAGGGATACCTCTATCCTGATGAAGATGCCATTCGTCCGGACGGAACTATCGATATTAAGAAAAATCGAACTTATCACATCATTTTGCTGGCGAAGAATTTGACGGGCCTTCGAAATCTGTACAAGATGGTGTCCTATGCCCACGTAGATTACTTTTACAAGAAACCAAGACTGCCAAGGTCGGTGCTACAGGCGCACCGAGAGGGCATTATCGTCGGCAGTGCCTGCGAAGCGGGAGAGGTCTATCAGGCCATCAACCGAGGAGTTTCCGATGACGAACTGGCGGAGATTGCGGATTTCTATGATTATTTAGAGATTCAGCCGCTAGGCAACAACCAGTTCATGATTGATAAGGGAATGGTTCAATCCAGACAGGATCTTATCAATAATAACCTGCGAATTGTGTCCGTCGCAGACCGGCTTGGTAAGATGACGGTGGCCACCACGGATTCCCATTATCCGACAAAGGAATCTGCCATCTATCGAAACATCATCATGTCCAGCATGGGGTTCAGTGAAACCAATTCCAACAGCTTGTATCTGCGGACCACCGATGAGATGCTGGCGGAATTTTCTTATCTAGGGGACCGGGCGGAGGAAATCGTCATTACCAATACCAACAAGATTGCGGACATGTGTGAGGTCTTCGAGCCGGTGCCACCGGACAAATGCCCGCCGAAAATCGAAGGCGCCGAGGAGTTCCTCCGGGATACCTGCTATAAGAATGCCATCGAGCAGTACGGAGATCCGATTCCGGAGGTCATCAAGACCCGTCTGGATACGGAATTGAACGCCATCATTAGCAATGGATACGCTGTCATGTATGTCGCCGCCATGCGCCTGGTAAAGAAATCCAACGAGGACGGGTACTTGGTGGGAAGCCGAGGATCGGTAGGTTCTTCCTTCGCTGCAACCATGGCGGGAATTACAGAGGTCAACCCGCTGGAGCCCCATTACATCTGCCCAAACTGTAAGAATCTGGAATGGCTTCCGGAGGAAGATGAGGCGAAGTATGACTGCGGATTCGATATGCCGGACAAAGTTTGCCCGAAATGTGGAACCAAATACAATAAGAACGGGTTCCGAATTCCATTTGCCACCTTCCTGGGATTCAGCGGAAACAAAGAACCGGATATCGACTTGAATTTCGCCGGGGAATATCAGGCCACTGCTCACAAGTACGTAGGCGTGATTTTCGGCGAGAAGAACATCTTCAAAGCCGGAACCGTAGCCACGGTGGCGGACAAGACCGCCTACGGGTATGTGAAGCATTACGCGGATGAGTCTCCAAAGAAGCTCAGCAAGTACGATATTGATTACCTGACCAAGGGTTGCACCGGGGTAAAAAGAACCACCGGACAGCATCCTGGCGGCATCATTGTCGTGCCGGATGACCACGAAATCTACGAGTTCTGTCCGGTGCAGCGTCCAGCGAACAAGCCCGTGGATATCATCACGACCCACTTCGATTACCACAAAATTGATAAGAACCTGCTGAAACTGGATATTCTGGGACACGATGTGCCCCAGATGATTCGGCATCTTCAGAACATGACAGGCGTGGATCCTATGACCATCGACGTGGCGGATCCGAAGGTTATCAGCTTGTTTACCTCCACGGATGCGCTGAACATCCAGAATCCGGACTACAAGTTCGTTCACGGAACTTATGCCATTCCGGAGTTCGGAACCAACTTCACGAGGCAGATGCTGGATGATATTCAGCCTACTACCATCTCTGCGCTGGTGAAAATTTCTGGATTCTCTCATGGAACCGACGTGTGGACCAACAACGGCCAGGATCTCTTACGAGATGGAAAAGCCACAATTGACGAGCTGATTTCTTGCCGTGACGATATCATGAATTACCTGATTCTAAAGGGCATTCCGAATGAACAGGCCTTCTGGATTATGGAGCACGTCCGGAAAAACAAACCTTTGACGGATGAAGAGCTAGAGACCATGAAGAGCCACAATGTGCCGGACTGGTATATCTGGTCCTGTGAGACCCTGAAGTACATGTTCCCGAGAGCTCACGCAGTGGCCTACGTGCTCATGTCTATTCGAATGGCCTGGTTCAAGGTGTACTATCCTGCAGAATTCTATTCGGCATGGCTGTCTTCCAAAATCGACGATTTCGATGTGCTGGCGGCCAGGGACGGCATACAGGCGGTGGAACGAGAAATGGCGCAGTTGGAAAAGCTGGGGAACCAGATGACCACAAAGCAGAAGGATCACCTGACTGTGTTAGAAGTTATGTACGAGATGTTCTCTCGGGGAATCACTTTCCGGATGCCGGAGCTGGGAGTATCGAAACCTTGCGATTTTATCGCGGTAGACGGAGAAGTGGTGGTACCTTACATGGCCATTTCCGGCCTTGGAAAGGCGGCGGCAGAATCCTTAGAGGAAGCCTACGATGGAACTCCGTTCACTTCCTTGGATGAAGTAAAGCAGAAAACCAAGCTATCCCAGAGCAACATTGATGACTTGAAGGTGGTAGGTATGTTCCAAGGCGTACCGGATACTGCACAAGTATCGATTTTTGAATTGTTTTAGTTTGAAATGTCAGAGCCATTTAACGTAATCGGAAGAACGAGAGGAGGCTGTCGCAATGCGACAGCCTCCTCTCGTTCGATGCAGTATCGGTTAACCCCATACCTCTTCGGCAACTTCTTTTACCAGACGGAGCTTGTTCCACTGTTCCTCTTCGGTTAGTTTATTACCAATCTCGCAGGAAGCAAATCCACACTGAGGACTCAGGCAGAGACGTTCCAACGGAATGTATTTCTCCGCTTCATGGATTCGTGCGATGATTCCTTCTTTGCTTTCCAGTTCCGGATTCTTGGTGGTAATTAGTCCAAGCACCACCGTCTTGTCTGGGGAAATTTTTGCAAGGGGTGCGAATCCGCCGGATCTAGCATCATCGTATTCCAGATAGAGGGCATCCACATTTTCCTTTGCGAAAACGAAATCTGCGACTTCGTCATATGGACCGCTGGAGAAGAAGGTGGAATGGTAATTTCCTCTGCAAATGTGAGATGCGATAGTCATATCCTGAGGTTTTCCTTCAAGGGCCAGATTGTTAACGGTAAGGAGCTGATTCTTCAGAATATCAGCGCGAACCCCCATTCCGGTATCCGAACTGGAACCTCCCAGAACTAGGCCCCAGGAGCAGTCATCTAACTGAAGGTTACGGCATCCTGCATCGTAGAACTGGCGGATGACATCTTGGTAAGCCGTTGCGATATCTCCGATGAGGGATTCGTTGTCTGGGTAGAACTTTCGAGTTCTTTTGATGTTAACCGGTGAAATCATCTGGATGTAGGTCTGAGCCGGAGCCGGAATTGTATACTTGGCAACAGTGTTTTTATCTTCAAATTTCTTCAGGAATTTGTAATATTCTACGAATGGGTGGGCTTTTGCACGTATTTTTCCAGTCAAATAGGTGTCATCTAGAACAGCCAGTTCCTGGTTAAACATGACACCGCCTCCGGTGCTTTCATGTTCTACTCCTTCGAATCCCCACATGAAGTCCAGGTGCCAGAAGGATCTCCGGAATTCGCCATCGGTAATAACGTGGAAACCAAGTTCTTTCTGTTTCTGAACCAGCTTGGTGACTTCTTCATCTATGATTTGATTGAAGTCTGATGGGCTGATTTTGCCAACCTTGAGTTCCGCCTTGGCATCTTTAAGTCTCTGTGGTCTGAGAAAGCTTCCCACATAGTCGTAGTGAAATGGAATTCGTAATGTGCTCATAGTATATCTCCTTAAACTCTAATCTCTATTTGTGGGTACCCATTGGTCTCTGTAATCGATTATTTTGAGAACAACCATAGTATACAGAAAAAAGACGTCATTTGGAAATATATATATATTTGTATTATTTATAGTTTAAAACTATGAATAATATTCTCCATCCCCTCCCGTATATCTGGATAAGGCTTCCACATAGCTTTTTCCCAGTCGACTTAAGGAACCCCGCCGATGGGTGATGTATCCGATTCGCATAACATCTTCCCCCTCGAGTGGAACAGCGATAATATCTTTTCCATTCAATTTCTCATCAATTACGCCACTACACACCGTGTAACCGTTCAGTCCGATGAGAAGGTTGAAAAGGGTGGCGCGGTCCCGTACTCGGATGTTTTTCTTGCGTTCGAAATCCGAGAATATTTCTTCGGAGAAATAGAAAGAATTGTGGGATCCCTGCTCGAAGGAAAGATAAGGATAAGAT
>JBNMGJ010000221.1:0-2893 GCA_050872185.1 Mogibacterium sp. | reverse complement strand
TTCCAGTGTAGCGCTGCCGCTGATTGCGGAACTTTCCAATGCTAGAGTGGATATTCTTCCAGATAAGGAAGTAAACTGGTATGTTGAATATAACTTTATGAACATCGACTACAAGACGGGCCTTCCTGTGGGAACCCTTCGAATTCCATCCTTCCTGAGACATAACAACGAACGGATGGTAGGTTCCAGAATCTACGAGAGAAGACTGACCAAGCAGTTCCGAAGAGGTCTTCTGGAGTTGATGCAGCAGCATCCTTATGTAGTGGATCATATCGGTGGTCTGGAGAACGTGGATGATATCGAGGATATCGTTCTGACTAGTGCCACAGAGCTGGAGTTCTGGGTGAAGACACCGGACGACCGTGCCGACAGAGATCAGTTGTACACCTCTCAGGAACTGAAAGAACAGTACTGGAAGCGTACCATTGGACCGGTAGGCACCGCCATGGAGCAGACACTGGAAATCCTGGATCGATATGGATTTGAAGTGGAGATGGGCCACAAGGAAGTAGGCGGTGTCCGTGCGAAGATGGGAAACAGCGGAGACTTTGACCACATCATGGAGCAGCTGGAAATCGATTGGAAATACGCAAGCCCAATGCAGGCAGCGGACAACGAAAGTCAGATCAAACACATCATCCGAGATGTATTCCGTATGAACAACCTGGAAGTTACCTTCCTGGCAAAGCCGATGCAGGGGGTTGCCGGCAACGGAGAACACACCCACCTGGGCGTCATGGCAAAGCTGAAGAGTGGCAAGCTGATTAACCTCTTCGAGCCGGTGGATCGGGAGAACAACTTCATGAGCCCAATCGGCTACGGTGCGTTGATGGGAATCCTTCGGAACTATGAGATTCTGAATCCGTTCGTAGCACAGACCCACGATGCCTTCCAGAGATTGAAGCCAGGTTACGAGGCACCGGTGTGCATCGTCACATCCCTGGGAAGAGATTACACCACCCCATCCCGGAACAGAACGGTTCTGATTGGCGTGGTAAGAGATATGAAGAATCCGATGGCAACCCGCTTCGAGATGAGATCACCGAATCCGCATTCCAACACCTATCTAATTATTGGATCCGCATACATGCTGATGCTGGATGGAATCCGTTCGGCACTGGAGAACGAGAGGACTCCAAAGGAATTGGAGAAGGCCATCTCCAAGAAAGCTGGAGAAGAGGATATCTATCTGGAGAAGGATCGGGAGTACCGTTCCGAGGAAAATGTTTTCACCTATTACACCGAGGAAGAGCGGGCAAAACTCTTCGGAAAGGCACCGGCCACCGTGTGGGAGAACTTCCGTGCCTTTGATGAAAGAAGAGCGGATCTGCCGAAGATTACCGGTGGAGACGAGACCATGGCGCTGATTATCCGTTCTTACAGAGATCAGATGACCCTGAAGTGGAGTACAGAATTCCATGACAGACTCATTCCGAACACCATGAACTTCCTGCGTCGCTGTGTAAAGTCTCACGACGAAAACATGGCAACGGATTACGACATCATGAACTGGAGACGGGTTAACGAGCTGAGACTTCGTCTAGGAAAGGACTACATCGGTAAGAAGTCCATCCTCTCCCAGGCGAAGGAGGCGCTGGATCAGGAGAACTATGAATTAGCTTCTCATCTGGAGCTGGAAATCCAGAGTTTGACGGAGGAGCTCCGTGAGCTGTATAATGACTACCGGAAGAATCTATTTTAAGGTTAGATTGAGTAGATAGAAGTAAATCATTCAGAAAGAGGGAAAGCGAATGCTAGACGTTAAACGAATCAGACAGGACTTCGATGAAGTCAAGAAGGATGTGGAAAGACGAGGCAAAGGCGACTTCGGCATCGAGAACGTGCGGAAGTTCGACAACGAAAGAAGAGAGCTTCTGGCGGAGGTAGAGCAGATAAAGAACCGTCAGAATACTGCATCCAGAGAGGTTCCGAAGAAGAAAAAAGCCGGTGAGGACACCACCGAGCTGTTCAAAGAACTGAAGGAACTCAGCAACCGCATCAAGGAACTGGACGCGAAAGTCAGTGAAGCAGAGGAGAATCTGCACAATGCACTGCTGGGCGTACCGAACACACCGAACAAGGAGGTTCCGGATGGCCTGGATGATTCCGACAATGTGGAAATCCGTAAGTGGAAGGAGCCAACGACATTTGATTTCGAACCGAAGGCTCACTGGGATATCGGGGAGAACCTGGATATTCTGGACTTCGACCGGGCGTCGAAGCTGTCCGGAGCTCGTTTTACCGTATATAAGGGACTGGGAGCTCGCCTGGAAAGAGCGGTTATCAACTTCATGCTGAACCTGCATACCGAGGATCAGGGCTATACGGAAATCCTGCCGCCTTTCATGGTGGGAGCCGCAGCAATGACTGGAACGGGTCAGCTGCCGAAGTTCGAAGAGGACATGTATCACTTGGAAGGTGTGGATGAATATCTGATTCCGACCGCAGAGGTACCTGTTACCAATCTGCGATCTGGCGAGATTCTCAGCGGCGAAGAGCTTCCGGTGTACTACACCGCATATACTCCATGCTTCCGTAAGGAAGCGGGTTCCGCCGGTAGAGACACCAGAGGACTGATTCGTCAGCACCAGTTCAACAAAGTAGAGATGGTGAAGCTGGTAGCACCGGAGACCTCCTATGACGAGCTGGAGAAGCTGACGCTGGATGCGGAAGAAGTTCTGAAGCGCCTGGAGATTCCGTACCACGTGGTACGTCTGTCCGCCGGAGACCTTGGATTCTCCTCTGCCATGACCTACGACATCGAAGTGTGGATGCCGAGTTACGGAAGATACGTGGAGATTTCCAGCTGCAGTAACTTCGAGGACTATCAGGCGAGAAGAGCCAGCATCCGGTTCAAGAGAGACCGGGATACCAAGCCGGAATTCGTACACAC
>JBNMGJ010000067.1:0-9116 GCA_050872185.1 Mogibacterium sp. | reverse complement strand
CGAAAGACGGATTACGGAATATTTGGATTTAGCGGTGGAAATGGTCGCAGATTCCGAGTCAAATCCTGCAATTCATCTGAAATACAACGGGAAGTACCGGCCAAAATATAACAAGAACAATGAAATTGCACAGATTATTGCCACATTCGGCTCCGATAAAAAACAAGATTCATCTATGTTTTCTGGAAGCATATCGCTAGTGCTTCCAGACCCAAAACCACTGGAAAACGTCAACCCAGAGGCTGTCAAAAAATACGCACAGATGCTCTGCACCTATGTTCAAGGAACCGGCACGAACGTGTTCATTGCAAAGGATGTCCATCCACATGTAAATTCCTATTTCCCGGGTGATACTCTTCCAGGGAAGAAAGAAATCTACACCAGTGGGTCTGGCAAGGTTCTGGATGCCGTATGCGAATCCTACCCAGACCTATTCCGGCAAGAAGATATCAAGATTCTCGTAACGCTACCATCGGACAATTAGAAACTACCATCACTCTGAGGGGCCCCGGCCCCTCAGAGTTTACTTTTACCGGATAATCCTAAATCATTCTCCCCTCTTCCCATTAAATCTCTCAACAATCTCAACCGTATCATTGATCACCTCGCTGTTCAGACTCCGATAGAGTTTCTGGTCGCCGATGATGTAGAACTGCTCCTTGGCCCGGGTTGCTGCTACGTTCATGATATTCGGGTTGTCTGCACCCATGGCCCAGTTTGCAGCACCCTTAGAGTGTCCGTCGGCACCCAGAACCAAGAATACGATTGGCGCTTCTTTTCCCTGGAAGGTGTGTACCGTTCCAACGTTGGTCGGCTTTCCCTTTTCATAACGGGTGAATCCGATTTTGTTCAATTCTCGGGATAGATGGAACGCCACGTTCTTGAACGGAGAAATTACATAGATTGTATCCGGCTTTTCCTTGTCGATGATATCCGGATTCTTCTCAATCATTTTCTGAATAGTTTGCCGCAGGAATGCACCCTGTTCCGGAACGTATTTATCCGTTGCAGACCCGCTGATGTCGAACCACTTTGCCATTCCGTTCTCTTTCTTTCCCTGCACCATATTGCCACCGTAAGAAATCTGATTGGCAATATCGAACATCGGATATCTGCATCTTCTGTGGACCCAGAGAGGGATTCCAATCCACTTTTCTTTGCTGCTGTCCTTATAGAATCCGTAGCGGCTGGTCGCATCCATCAAGGTCTGAGTAGACGCATCTTCCGAAAGATATTTCCGAGACACACCGTAGTAGTCTCCCAGCATGTTCAGCACGCTGGAATCCAGCGTCAATACCGGTTTAATCTGAGATGGGTCGCCTACCGCCATCACATATCGGCTGCGGTAGATTGCTCCGACGCTTGCCTGCGGCAAAGCCTGTCCCGCTTCATCGATGAAAAGATGGCCGACGGTTTCCTTTCCCATATTGGCACACATTCTGGAAATGCTGGCGAAGGTCGAGCTGATTACCGGAATCACCATGTTCATCCAATTCCAGGCTTCCTCAATTCCGATTTTTCGTTCCAGGTGTCCTTTCTGATTTCTCCAGATGCGGTAGGCTGCTTCTATGTTCTTTACGTTCGCGTACAGAAATTCCTTTCTTACTTTTAGCGCTGCAATGAACAGTTCCGACTGAAGTTTCCGATATTCGGCATCAAACCATGGATTGCTTAGCTGCAGCGTTTCATAATCCTGTGTGAAATCTAACTCATTTGCACCCAGCTCTTTGCTTAAATTTCTCAGTTTCACAACGCGGTTCTGACACGAAAGCATTTCGTTCTGAATCTGTCGACGCCAATTATTAAAGGCTTTTTCTTCCTGGTCTATCTTATTCTTTCCAGCCGTTATTTCATTTCTCATCGCCTGAATTTTTTCGTCAAGAGCATGCATGCGAAGGGTATGAGGACGTTCTGCCTGTTCAATTTTCCGTAATTCATCCGAACACCTCTTAACCTTCTCACTGTATTCTTGGCGTTTCTTGAATTGGAGAAATCCCGGTTTCTGAGATTCCAGGCTTTGAATATTCATGTGCCATTCACGCTTCTCGACATCCAGCTCAATCAATCTCTTCTGATGTTCTGCTCGGTCACTCTGAAGGTTCGCAATCTGGTTTTCCAGCTTCGGAAGATTCTCCTCATAAGTCTTGCGATGTTCGTCGATTGCTGTTCGCTTCGCTTTTTTCGTTGCCGAATACTGTTCCGTCTTTCCTGCGAGCTCTTTTTCTAACAGGGGAAGCTGCGTTCTTTGATCCACGAAATCCTGCCGTTCCTGTCTATAGTTTCGAACTTCTTGATATTTCGTAATATATTCATCGTACACTTCCGGATTCGGTGTGTATTCATTCTTGAGATAATCTGCGACTTCTTTCATCACCGCGCTGATGTTCCGCATGTTCTCTTTCTTGCCGCCTTCCAGGGAGAACAATCCCCAGAATTCATTCTCCCTTTCTACATCCGCAGGTTCACCCTCGTTAGAATCTGGCGTTGTTTCTACGTCCACAGATTCTCCCATATTCCCATTGGCAATTTCGGTAAAATAATCTGCGTCCCGCAAGGGTTCCCGGAATTCCTCCCCAATTTCCTTGAACAGCGGAAGTTCATTCACAATGTTCTGAACGGCTCCATTATTGGAACTTGCCACAACAATTCCATTTTGTGCAATGTTCTCCGGTAGGATGCCGATAGAAGCGTAGTCCCAGTATCTGGTTTTCGCAGAACCCTTGATTGTCTTCTCCGAAAGCTTTGCAATATCCAAGGCCTGTTCCACTACCAGTTCGGCAAAGATATCCTTGAGAAGGGTGGTTTTACCAGTTCCTGGTGGTCCATTTACGCTTCTCATCTGGTCGTTATCGTATCCGGTTTCCAAGTTGATGGCAATCTGCTGCATCAGTGCAGGGGCGTACTTCGGGTTTCCCGGAAAACGTCCCAGCGGATAATTGTTCGGCTGAAGAATATCTGTAATTGCATCAGCATTGAATTGAATGGATTCTGCTCGTGTATCCAGATTCACTCTGTTCTTCTGTCTTCCCAGAATATAATCATCCAGCTTCTCCGACCGAATGTTTTTCGCATTCTGAAGATCTCGAACGAAGAAGGAGTGCATATTCGCCGCCTCGGTTTCCAGATTCCACAGAACCTTCATTCTGCAATTCTTCACATCGACTTTATACTTCATCATAACCGACGCCATTGTTCTGTTGAAATGTTCTTCATAGGTTTCTTCATCCTGATATTCAAACATTTCCTGGAACTGCTTTCGATATTTTTCTTCAAATTTGAAGAAATCATCTTCCGTTGGTATTTCCCGGTATTTCCGAATATAATAGCTTTCGGTCAGGAATGTCAGTTCCGAATTCAGCTTCAAATCCTTATCAAAGCACAGGGCAAAGGAAAATTTGTTTCCCAGTCTGATTTCCTCTTCCGGTTCCGGTAGCTGGTACTCTTTCCGCAGGAAATCGATGATTTCTTTGAATGGGAAAATGTCGAAATATACGATAATTCCACCATTCTTCTTTTTCTGTCCTCCCCGCTTTCTCATTGTTTCTTCCATCATGGTGTGATAATTGCCATCCTGCAGTTCAGCAAATGTCACATTCGATTTTTCTTTCAGAGAAATATCCCCCTCCGACAAGTGTTCCACCATAATCCAGGATTCTAAAATATTTTTCTTCTCATCCATAAAGTTATCTCCTCATCTCTACAATACATTCCGTGTAAATGAAAACGAGAAAACCCGTTTCTGGATCTTCTCGTTTCGCTTGTTTCCCTCCTACTCGTTGCGGCGGTTCATCTTCACCCGAATTCCCGCCAATGCAAGCAAACTTAGTGCCAAGCAGATTCCGAAGAACAGCACATTGCTCTCATCTCCAGTCTTCGGAGAATTCGACACGGTGTTTCCCTTCTGATTTATCGTCGCATTCTTGTGTGTGTCCTTCTCCTTCGATACGGTGGTCTTCTTATGGTCCGCCTTCGATACATCACCGGAGTCATCTCCCTTGTTGTCGTCGTCCTTGCCGTTCACATCATCTTTGCTCGGTTCCTCCGGCTTCGTGACTTTCTCCAAGATGGTATCCTTCTGCTGGATTTCATCCTTGGCTTCAGCATCCTTGTAGTACTTTCCGCAGGCATCGCAATAGTAATACTCGATATTACCCTCTTCGGTCTCGGTAGGTTCTTTTGCCTCCACCTTCTGCAAGTTCTCGTGATTATTCGAATCTACATCACCGAATTCGATTCCGCATTTCTCACAGGTAGATTTCTTCATACAGGTGGCCTTGGTTCCTTCCGAGTGCTTCTCCGAAGAAACAGCCACGTAGCCACAGGTTGCACACTCCTGACGATGGGTACCATCTCCATTGTCTGCATATTTCATATCTGGATTAGTGCATTTGTGTCCTTCCATCATCTGAAGGCCACTTCCGTAATCCGTCTGCTTATCCCCGTTGCACTGTTCGTTGAAAATGTACAGCTGGTCGCCCTTCACTTCATCGTAGTCCGATGGCAGCTTCAGCTGGACTTCTCCAGAGGCCTTTTCCGCTTTACACAGCTTTCCGTAATACTTGATATGACCTTCTTTGTTCAACACAACTGCAGAAATATACTCCTTATCTCCGCTAACCGCATCTGCATAATCTGCAATCAGGGTTCCCTTGCTAATAGACTTGAATTTAGCAGTAAACTTTTCATGTGCGGAATCTTTCAGCACCAGCTTCCACTCGCTGATTTTGTCTCGATTCTGCTGATTCAAGGATTCGTTCACATCAGAAGAGTCTGTTGCTGGCAGGGTAAGAATCACCTGATTTCGGTTCACGTTCAGCGCTGGACTGATATATACCTCTTCAATATTTTCACTTCCAATTTCATCAACATATGTGTAATAGTGCTGACCCTCTTTTGTAATTGCTATAGCGTAATAATTTGTATGATCCTCAAGCACTTCATTTTTAGTTGTATATGTCCGGGTCCAATAAGCCTTTTTATTTGCTTTAATTCTGCAATTGTAATTTATGTAAACCCCGAATCCATACGATTTATTCATCAATTCCATAGTGTCCAATGCAAAGAGTTTATCCCCCTTCAAAGGAACCCACTTTAAATCATTAGAATCTTTTTCATCTGTCGCCGAAGGATTCTCCTTCACACTAGCAATAATTGCTTGCTTCTCCCCATCTCCAAAGGCCACATTATAGAAACTTCCATTCATCCATTTCCGAACATCGCTCTTCTCCCATTCTTTGGTCTTTCCATCGATGTTGAATGGCATTTGTTCCAGAGCGTTATCACAGTCGAGAAGAATGGTGTTCCCACCAAAATCATTGGAATCCGGATCCAATACCCGGAATTTTAATGACGACTTTTCGTAGTTTCCAAAATATACGTAATCTCCCTTCCAAAATGCATCTTTTGATGCCACTTTCTCCGGCGACTTCACATCAATAGCGGACGTCTTTGCTTCACCGTCTGTTCCGGCAAAAGCAGTCACCGACATGCTGGCCAATACCGTAACCACTGTTAGAAGCAGTGTACTGATTTTCTTTGCTCTTTTCATATTTCCCCCTAATTAGTTTTACATAAAAACAGAATTATACAGTTTACTTTATTGTATATGAAATGGTCTTACAACGAAATGAACCCCAGGGCTACTTCCATCTCCATGCCCCCGAAGGGGGTGTGCCTTGCAATTAGAGCTCTGCAAAGCACTGCACCCAGTACTGCGTGCCGTTTACTTCGTAGCAGGCAATTCCGATGGAATTGAATTTCTTATTCAGCATGGCTCTTCTGTGGCCCTGATTGCCGTACTTTTCCTTGCTCTCCTTCCACATTTCTACTGCCAGACTACCGTCATCGTCATGGTTCATCGCAATGTTCTCGCTGCAATATCTATTCTTCGGATGGAGAGAGGACCAGCTCTTTCCGTTCGGTCTGGTGTGGCTGAACTTCTTGCTAATTTCCTTTGCACGGGTCTTGGCAATCTTCTCAAGCTTTGCGGATTTCTTCAGCGGCTTCAGCGTATTAGACTTCTTCGTATTAAAGTAGGTCTTCTTCTTGTTGCCCTTATTCCACTGCCATACCTTCTTGGATGTTCTGAATTTATTGGTGCAGGTGTAAGCCTTGCTTGCGTTAACGTATTTACCGCTTTCTTTAGCCGGTTTCTTATCTGGCTTCTTAGCTGGGGTAGATGGTGTCGATGGCTTCGTAACGGTAGAATCCTTGGCTACATTTACCTCGCAGAGCAAGCTAACCTCTCCAACCAATTTCTTCGACTTATTGAACACCCTGATACCTGCGATTACATCCGATTTTCCAGTGGCTTTCCCGGTAAAATTACCCTGCGCCTTCTTTCCCCAGTACGTACCGCATTCCGTTCCAGACATATCCAAATATTTCGAGGTGCATTGCCACGACACATTACAGGTGTACCGCCCTCGCTCATCGGACGTGTCGACGGCAATGGTTTTGGTTTTACCTTGTTCGATTGTGATGCTGGACGGCATGGAATAGGTCACTTTGTCCTTACCCACGGTCACCGTCTTGCTGTCTGCGTTGACGCACAGGGTGGCGCCAACGAGCATCATAATGGTCATGGCCAACATCGCGATTTTGCTTGTTCTTCTTGCTTGTTTTGTTCTCTTTCTCATAGAACTTTCCTCCATTTGATTTAATTGGTTATAACTTCATTAATATATAGGAGTGTTCCCGAGGCGAATTAAGTTTCGCCCAGAAATTTCCTAGGCCACCTTCACCGTCACGGTCTTCGAAGCCGCCTTGTAGTTGGTGGACTTCTTCGCCGATACGGTGACCTTGTAAGTGCCCTTCGGCGTTCCCTTCTTGACGGTAACCTTGCCCTTCGCGCTTACGGATAACCGCTTGCTGCCGGATTTGTAGCTCAGCTTGTTCTTCGCCTTCGCCCCAATGCTGAAGGCCTGGGATTTCTTCTTCAGCGCGGACTTCTTGAAATTCTTACTGCCTACTTTTACCGAAATCGACTGGGATGCCGGATTGATGCGGAATTCCTTCTCGATTTCCGCTTCGTAGTTGCTCTTCTCACTGTCGAAGATCACCGTCGCGGTTGCGGTTCCTGCGTTTTTGTTGTCATCGTACTCCACCGTATACTGACTGGATGGAATCACTTTACCGGCGGCATCCACAACCCGTACCGATGGCTTACGAACCTGCCCGTTGTAGGTGTAGGAAGTGCTGCTCAGCGACACGGTCTTAATCATCGGAATCTCCTCTTCCCGAGATTTGCCGCACTTCTCGCAGGTGAAACTCTTCGATCCATCCTCTTCGTCAGATGCCGGTTCCCACTCTTCGTCCTGTTCCCACTGGTGTCCGGTAGCTTTGATGAGGTTCGTCGTATAATTGTAATCGCAATATTTACATTTATACGTTGTAAAACCATCTGTCGTACAGGTGCCCTTCGTGGTCTTCTTCACCATGTTATGGTGACATTCCGAGGTTTCCGTATACACGTTCGCCAGGGTGATGATTCGGCCGGATTTATGAATGGTTCCGGTATAGGTCTTGTTATTCAGCTGTATCTTGAGATCATTGGTCAAGGTCTTTCCCTTCTTAACGGCTAGGCGGATGCTGTAGGTGTACGTCACCCCCTTCTGGAAGGTGTCGAAGATGTTATCCTCATCTCGGTATGCCGCATAGGAACTGTAGGACACGGTTCCATCCGATCCCTTCCAGCCTTCGTAGGAGATGCTAACGTCGCCGTCTGCTACCTTGGCCTGGTACACCGGTGCGGTTCCGTTATTGGTGTTATAGTTCACCGAGGAAATTCGGATGAAATTCACTTCGTTATTATCCTCGTCTTCGTCATCACCATCCTCATCATCACCATCCTCATCATCACCATCTTCGTCCTCTCCGTCTTCTTCATCTCCATCCTCGACGTCTTCTCCGTCTTCATCATCGCCATCTTCGACATCTTCTTCGTCATCCGACTCCTCATCATCCTGAGAATAGGTTGCGATTGGATGGACGGACTTTGTACTATCGCTGGCACTCTGACTTGCGGCTTCTCCTTCCCCTGCAAAAGCCAGCATCGTCGACAGATTCATTCCAAGACATGCGATGAGCAGTATTGCTAACATTTTCTTTTTCATAACCATTTTCCTTTCTTTTTATTAATAACAGATTGTCTAATTCACTACCGATTACGAAATCATCCCGCCATTCTCTGAGAGACGAATTCAAAGTGTTCCTTGTTGAAATCAGGGTCATCCCCATCAGGGCGAGGCTCGTTGAGAACGTAGAGCTCATCCAACGTAACTCCGAAGAGTTCGGTTAGAATTACCGCATTGTCAATGGTGGGAAGACTTTTGCCCTTCTCCCATTTGCAGACGGCCTGAACGGATACCGGCACGGCCTTCGCGATGCTTGTTTTGTTGTACCCGTGTTCCTCCCGAAGCTGCTGAATCCGCTTCCCAGTTGCTTCCATGTTGATTGTCGGAATTGTCTTAAGATTGATTTTCATAGTCATTTCTCCTTTTTTCTTGCATTATCCTACTCTAACGAACAGAATTGCGATTCCACTGACAGACAGCTTCTTTCGGTGATGAACCGCTTGGACTTCCCCTCCTTTCACTTATATGTAGGGGCGTTCTTCGGAGAAATTAAGAATTATTCAGAAAAATTTTGAAATATTAGGAACAGCATAATGCATTTCCTTTGGGTATAAGAGAGGCCAATGTGACCGTGGCATGAAAACATGGCGGTGTCCCAACGTAATTGTTGCTTCTCCCGGCCCTCTTCCGCCAACGATTTGCTACTTTTACAAATCTGCGCCACTTTACCGTGACTGAATCTTAGTGGTACAAGATGCATTCCGTCATGTTTTCACATTTGAAGCTCGCACATCACCCTTTCCGGTAAAAAAAGTTGGCGATCCTCTCTCATTTTTCCGTAGTTCTGGGAATTCTACCGCCAACATATCATATGACTATCACATTCATCTATTTTCTAGCTGATTGAACGTTGTTTCTCTCGAACATAAGAGGGGCTGTCGCATTTACAACAACTAAGGTAGTCCCAAACTCAAAAGAAACAGGCAGACAATAACCGAATTTCTCATTCAGGTATTGCTTGCCTGTTTCGTTATATTTTTG
>JBNMGJ010000084.1:0-7519 GCA_050872185.1 Mogibacterium sp. | reverse complement strand
TTCGTGAACTGTTGACTGGCGTAGGGCCGGCCGGGCCCTTGGGTCCACGAAGATGGGACAGGTTTCCGGCTGGATTCGTGAACTGTCGCCTAGCGCGGGGCCGGCCGGGCTCCTTGGGTTCATGAAGATGGGACGGTTTTCTTGCAAGATTCGTGAACTTGCGCCTTGCGCGGGGTCGGCCGAGCCCCCTGGGTTCACGAAGATGGGCCGGGGTTCCGGCTGGATTCGTGAACTGTCGCCTGGCGTAGGGCCGGCTAGTCCCCTTGGAGATTTTACGCAATGCGCAAAAAAAAGACTACCGCACTTTCCATGTGCGGCAGTTTTCCCTTGCATATTCATATATACTGTGATTTCTTTATATTTCTACTTGTATTCTTCGTCCCATCTTTCGAAGTAGTTGATCTGCATCGCACGCTTTACCTCGGCCAGTGTCTTCTCTGCGGTGGCCACCGCGTCGGCAGTTCCAGCTCTTAGAATCTCTACTACTTCCTTCGGGTGCTGCTCATAGTACGCTCTGCGTTCCCGAATTGGTGCCAGGAAATCGTTCAGCACGTTGAAGAGGAACTTCTTCACTTTCACATCTCCCAGACCGCCTCTGGTGTAGTGCTCCTTGAGGGCATCCAGGTTCTCGTATTCCGGCAGGTACTTTGCGAAGTGCTCGTCCTCACAGAACGCATCCAGATACTGGAACACCGTGTTTCCTTCCAGATGGCCCGGATCGCTTACCTTCAGGTGGGTCGGGTCGGTGTACATTCCCATGATTTTCTTCTTCAGCACATCTTCCGGATCCGACAGATAAATCGTATTTCCAAGGGACTTACTCATCTTCGCCTGGCCGTCGGTGCCCGGAAGTCTCAGGCAGCTTTCATTCGGCGGCAGATAGATTTCTGGCTCCACCAGAACTTCGCCGTAGATATTGTTGAACCGGCGAACGATTTCCCGGCAAAGCTCTAACATCGGCTCCTGATCTTCTCCAACCGGAACGGTGGTGGCCATGAATGCGGTGATATCCGAAGCCTGGCTCACTGGATAGTTGAAGAATCCCATCGGAATGTTATCTCCGAATCCTCGCATCTGGATCTCCGACTTGATGGTCGGATTCCGCTGTACTCTGGATACGGTCACCAGATTCATATAGTACATGGTCAGCTCGTGCAGCTGCGGCACCAGTGACTGAATCAGAATGGACGTCTTACTTGGGTCAATTCCCACGGCAAGATAATCCATAGCAACTTCCAGTACGCTTTCCCGTACCTTCTGCGGATTCTCCGCGTTGTCTGTCAGCGCCTGGGCGTCCGCAATCATGATGAAAACCTTATCGAAATCCCCAGAATTCTGAATCTCCAGTCTCTGTCTCAGCGATCCCACATAATGTCCAATGTGTAATTTCCCGGTAGGTCTATCTCCGGTCAGCATAATTTTTCCCATTTTCATTTCCTCCTTGTAAAAGCAACTGTTATAATCCCAACTTTTTCCGAAAATGCCAGGTTACCATCGCTTGTGCTCCAGGGAGGCGGGATCAATTGCTATCTTCTTCATGTTCCCTCTCCTGTTTTAATTCTTATTACGTCTAGCCTACCCACATTTGGGCAAATTGTCAATTGAAAATTAATTACAAAATATCAATCATTTCCCGATGAATTTTCCGAGAATACAGAATGGACATCACAAGGCCCACGGCCTCTGCCACCGGAAATGCCACCCACACAAGGTTCAAGATTCCCAGTCTGGACAGTGCGAAAGCCACTGGAATCAGCACCACAAGCTGTCGAATGATGGAGATATTCATACTATATACACTCTTTCCCAGGGCTTGGAATACGCTTCCTTTCATAATCGCAAAGCCGGCGAGCGGGAACCCGATGGAAATAATCCGAAGAGCTGGAATACCGATGGAAAGCATGGTATCCGATGCACTGAACATTCCCAGGAATACCCCTGGAATAATCCAGAAGAGCGCAGTTCCCACCAACATAATTATTACCGCATACCGGGTACTCAGCTTAGAAGCTTCTAGTAATCGATGCTTCTTGCCGGCGCCATAGTTATATGCTACCAGTGGAACCACTCCGTTATTCAAGCCGAACACTGGCATGAAGATGAAGCTCTGGAGCTTGAAGTATGCGCCGAATGTAGCCACCGCGGTGTCCGAGAATGCCCCCAGAATCATGTTCAAGAAGAACACCATCACGGATCCTACCGACTGCATGATGATAGAAGGTACACCAATCCGGTAGATTTCCTTGATAATATGAAGCTCCGGACGGAACCCCCTCAAGGTAATCTTCAATTCTGTATTCTTAGTAATATTCAGATACAACCCCAGCAAGGCAGCAAATGCCTGACCGAACACCGTAGCAATCGCTGCACCGGCGACACCCAGCTTCGGTGCACCCAGGAGTCCGAAAATCAGAATCGGGTCCATTATCAGGTTAATGATGGCACCGCTTCCCTGAATCGCCAGAATGTAGGCGGTCTTTCCCGTACTCTGCATCAATCGCTCCATTACCAGCTGAACGAACACCATAATGGAAAGTGTACATACAATCCGTAGGTAAGTGCTTCCGTACTCTATAATCTGCGTATTCTTGTTCTGGAATGCGATGAATGGACGGGCGAACATTCCGATAACCAGAAACAGGATATAGGTTACGAAGGCCAGAAAGATTCCGTTCTGTGCTACTTTATTCGCACGCTCAAATTTCTTCGCCCCCAGATATCGGGAAATTAGCGCACTCATACCTACCGCAGTGCCGATGGCAAAGGCCAGAATTAGTGACTGAATCGGAAAGCACAACGATACTGCCGTCAACGCATTCTCGTTAATCTTCGCCACGAAAACGCTGTCTACAATATTGTAGGCTGCCTGCACGAACATGGAAATCATCAACGGAAAGGACATCTTCAGAAGAAGTCCCGGAACCGGTTCTGTTCCCATGCGGTTCTCTGTCTGCACATTTTCTTCTTTCACAATCTCTTCCTGTGGGTTCTTTTCATGCATTATCTTATCCTTACTCAAGTTTCCTCCTTAAAATATAAAAGTCTATCATTTTTCATACTGTATAACCTTTATATTATAGCATATTGGAAACGAATTCCCGCTGTTTTCCGGTAAATTTGCGGAAAACAGCACGATATTCTAATTTAGTTCGCTTTTTTCGCTAACACCAGCGTTCCCATTTTTCCGCCGCTTTGCACTTAAAATGATACAATTTCAACCAATTTTTATGTTTTTAAGTTTTTTAAACAACTTTTTTAAAAATTTTTTGTTGACAGGAACAGTCTGTTGGTTTAAACTTAATTCATCCCAAGAGCGTTAGTTGGTTAATCGTTGGTTTTGCTCTTGGATGAAATTTCTGAATCTAAGGTTAGGAGGTTAACACTCATGCAACAATTCACTACAATGCTTGAAACAATCGATGGATACGTCTGGGGTATCCCGATGATCGTTCTCATCATGGGAACCGGTATTCTGCTTACGACCAGAACCGGATTCCTACAGTTCCGCAAACTGGGCAAGGCGCTCAAGTACATGGTACATAACGAGGAAGGCGGGGAAGGGGAAGTATCCAGTTTCGCCGCTCTCACCACCGCTCTTGCCGCCACCGTTGGAACGGGTAATATCGTCGGCGTTGCCACCGCCATCGGAACCGGTGGACCGGGCGCATTGTTCTGGATGGAGGTGGCTGCCTGCTTCGGAATGGCCACCAAATACGCAGAAGGCCTTCTGGCAGTGAAGTACCGTGTTGTCGATGAGAACGGCAAGACCCTGGGTGGTCCATTCTACTATATTGAAAGAGGCCTGGGTGCCAAATGGAAATGGCTGGCAAAGCTCTTCGCATTCTTCGGAGCCGCTGCCGGCATCCTGGGAATCGGAACCATCACACAGGTGAACTCCATCACCTCTGCTGTAGGACGCGTATTCGATCCAGATGGAAAGCACATCGCATTCTCCATCGGTTCTCATTCCTACACATGGACCACAACCATCGCTGCTATCGTTGTAACCGCTCTGGTGGCACTGGTTGTCATCGGAGGCATCCAGAGAATATCCACTGTGGCATCCTTTATCGTACCTGCCATGATGGTTCTCTACGTTGCTGCAGCCGTTGCTATTCTGATTTACAACTATGCAGCCATTCCGGCAGCTGTTGTTGCCATTGTTAAAAGTGCATTCGGCGTAGATGCCATGGCCGGTGGTGCCCTGGGTGCCATGATTGTAGCAATGCAGAAAGGTGTTGCCAGAGGAATCTTCTCCAATGAATCCGGTCTGGGTTCTGCACCAATTGCTGCCGCAGCCGCTCAGACCAATGAACCGGTTCGTCAGGGTCTGGTTTCCATGACCGGAACCTTCCTGGACACCATCGTTATCTGCACCATGACTGGACTAGCTATCGTCCTCACCGGTTCCGACAAAGTGGGTCTGGAAGGCGTAGACGTGACCATCCGTGCTTTCGGCGAAGGTCTCCCTTGGAGCCACACCGCAGGAGCGATTCTCCTGATGGTATGCCTGTCGGTATTTGCTTTCACCACCACTCTGGGATGGGACTACTACGGCGAACGCTGCCTGGAGTATTTCACCGGAAAGAATATGAAAGCGGTAAAATGCTACCGTTACCTCTACATCCTTGCCGTACTCATCGGTCCATTCCTGACACTGGAGTTCGTATGGACCTTCGCAGATATCTTCAACGGTCTGATGGCATTCCCGAACCTGGTAGGACTTCTGGGACTCTCTGGTGTGGTTGTTGCCGAAACCCGCAGCTACTTCAAGCGGCTGGATGCCGGTGAAGTGGATGAAGGCGAAAAGTTCCGCAAGAAGAAGGTTCTCCCGGAACTGAACCAGCCAGCAATGGAGGTCATCGAACCAGTCGAAGAGTAATCCACAACAATATTGCATTCATATCATTATCCTATATTCATCACACTATACGGAAAGACCTGCAGTCGCCTTCGGCCCTGCAGGTCTTTCCTTTCCGCTACACCTCCAGACGGCCACGTACAACTCTAGCTCGCTCGATATCCAGAAGTTTTTTCTTCATATCAAGCCCACCGGCGTATCCCGTCAGTCTCCCGTTGGCTCCAATCACTCGGTGGCAAGGGACGATTAACGGAATGGGATTTCTGTTATTGGCCAGTCCCACCGCCCGGCAGGCTTTGGGACGTCCCACCACCTTGGCGATATCGGCGTAGGTGCAGGTTTCTCCATATGGAATCTCCAGCAAGGCGCACCACACCTCCTCCTGAAAGCGGGTGCCCACAAACCGAATCGGAAGCACAAATTCCTCCCGCTCACCTGCAAGGTACTCGTCAATCTGAACACAGGCCTTCTCCAGAAGCGGATTCTCTTCTCCCTCGAATTCCAGCACCCCGCTCCCTTGATTCTTCCAGCAGTACAGTCTCACATCTTCCTGACTCGCTTCTCCGGCTTTCCGGCATCGATCATACTCGGAATCCAATGCCTCCAAGCTCTCCTCAAGTTCTAGAAATTTCACCGCCACAATGGCACTCTTATGCTCAGTAATCTGAAGCAGTCCAATCACTCCAGTATCATAGATTGCGCTTATCATACACACTCCTTTCCCTTCTGATACCGCGATTATATCACCGAAAAAATGGGGAGCAAGTCCGATCTGCCAAAAAGGACTTTTCTCCCCATTTTTTAAACCGAACCCCCGGCGTTTCCAAGCCCGCAAATTCTAGGCACTGGAACCCAGCTCCGGAAGCTTCCGGTCACCTATTCATTGTTTTTCACCGCTTCTCCCATTGGGATTTTCCGAATTCGTTTCATCAACGACCAGGAAACCACCAGATAACTAAGGATTCCGATGGCCAGGATTTCCAGATAGCAGGACGCAGGCACGTAGAACGTAATCCACCCCGTATATTCCTGCATCATCAGATAGAAAATCCACCGGAACACCACCTCTGACAGGAATGTGCAGACAATCAGGGACAGAATGGAAACGATTCCCGTAGATCGGCTGTACAAAGCGCTGATTTCCCGGTCCGTATACCCCAGAATCTTGATGATGGAAATGGATTTCCGATTCCGGTCGATGGCCACCTTGGCCAGCAGATAAAGAATCAGAATGTACAGCACCGCGCTGAATATCTGAAACATTCCAAAGATGGATCCCATCGAGGATTCCAGCTGGTCCGCCGTCAACGTCAAATCCTTCTCGGTAATGGTGGACGCCACGAACACGTCATCGATGTCCAGCTTGTGGTTCGACAGGTACCCCATGTAGTAGTTTTCGGAGTTGTCAAACACCTTGTTATATGTTTTTAGCGGAAGGAAAATGCAAAGGGAGGACGGGTAATCCTGGATTTTCTCCAGGGTAAAAGTATAATTCTTCCCTTCGTACTTGTCCCGCAGGGTAATCCGCTGCCCTTCCTTCAGACGGTATTTGTCCATGTAACTGCTGGAGGCCAGGACTTTGACCGCACCCTGGCCGCTCTGATTCTGGATCAGGGGGCCTTTGAAGTATTTGGAATTCTCCGCAATTCCGTAGATTCCCACTTGCTCCCCGTTGTCGTTCTCCAAGGAGGTGTAGGCGTACTTCTCCGCACTGGCATCCTCCACGTAGACCGGCGCCTTGAGGATGTACTGGTACTTTGCGAACTGACTGTTCTGGATGTCGCCTCGGAAGTGGTCCAGCATCGGTTTCATTCCCATGCCAAAAAGAAGCAGGATGGATGCCAGGAAAATTCCAATGAACAGCGTCAGGTAAGCCCCTCGGTTCTGCATAATAATCCGGAGGCGGAAACGGCTTTGGAAAGATCCGTGCTTTAACGGGAGACTTTTCCGCTGAGACTTGCTTTTGCGAAGTTCTCCCCGCAGGAACTGAAGGGGTTCGTAGCGGAGGGCTCGGCCGATGACCAGCAGATTCACCACCAGGATAATCAGCACCGGAATGACGGTGGTCTGGATGAACGCGTCCCCGTTCCACAGGGTGGTGTAGGTGGGCAGCGAATAACTTCCGTAATACATGTCCACAATCACTTGCTTCAGCACGGTGTACCCGAGAATATTTCCGATTAAGGCCGCAACCAGGGTAACAATCATGGGCAGCGCCAGATAGTGGCGAAGGAGCTCTCCTCTAGAATACCCGGAAGCTCGCAGGGTGCCGATGGTCTTCGCTTCGCTTTCGATGGTGCTCCGGGTGCTGACCCCGTAGATAAAGGCAATGATCACCATGATAATGTAGAGCATCCACTGCATCATGACTTTGTCGCCGCTGATGTCGTCTCCGGCAAAGTTGATGGCGTTGTTGTCCGGCCGGGTCACCATATCCTGCAGAGTTCCCTCGGTAGCCAGAATCTTAATGATGTCCTCTCCCTTGTCCCGCTGCTGATTTTCCGTCAGGCTCTGGTCCTTGTTCCGCCAAGCGTAGCAGTACTTGATTCCCCCATTGCTCATCTGATCCCAGTCTTTGTCCGTCACCAGCGCCACGGTGAAGTGGTTGGCATCGAACATCATGTCCGAATTGTTCTTATAGAGGGCACTGTAGTCGGA
>JBNMGJ010000292.1:0-1436 GCA_050872185.1 Mogibacterium sp. | reverse complement strand
TTATATACCACGGCCATGCCGCCATCGCCGATTTTCTCGAGCAGCTCGTAACGGCCTGCCAACAACCTGTTACTCATAATTCTCCTCCACCATACTTACACAAATTACCGAAATATTGTCGTTTCCACCATGCGCATTCGCTTTGTCCACCAGCGACTTCGCGCAGGCTTTCATATCATCGGTGGCAGCCATTTCCTGAAGCATCTCCTCTTCGGAAAGCTCATCGTACAGCCCATCACTACACAGAAGAATCTTATCTTCCGGCTCGATGTAGATGTTAAAGCAATCCGGATTGTTGTACGAATTCGCACCGATAGCCCGGGTAATCACATTTTTCTTCTTGTGATGTTCCGCTTCGCTTCTGGAAATCACGCCCATCATCACCAAATCATTCACGTAGGTGTGATCCACCGTAATCTGGTGAATTTCTTTGCCGTGGATGAAATACACTCTACTATCTCCTACATTTGCAATGTAGAGGATGTGATCTCGAACGTAAGCGATGACCAGTGTGGTAGCCATTCCCGCGCATTCCGGTATGGCATGGGCCATCTGTTTGATGAACTCATTCACATAATCCACTGCGTTCTCGAAATATCGGAAAATCTGGTCCGATCCCTCCATATCCTGAATCGGATTGTTCTCCAGGAAATCCGCAATTACATCCAGCGTCTTGTTGCTGGCAATCTCTCCTGCCCGGTTTCCTCCTACACCATCCGCCAGAAGAAACACGTTGTGTCTATTCAGAATCCGAACCGCATCCTCGTTGCTGGTTCGCTTCCGCCTCTTATCTGTATAATATCCTACTTCCATTCAATATCCCCGTTGTTTTACTCTGACTTCTCCAATATTGTATAGAAAAAGCCAGTCTTATTATACGGTAAAATGAGCTGTTTTTCAACAACTCCCGCCTCCGGCACTGCCTCCACGAAGGCATTGATTACATTTTCGTTCTCATCACGGTTAATCGTGCAGGTGGAATACATGAGATGCCCGCCGGGCTTTACGTATTTCCAGGCATTTTCCAGAATTTTTTTCTGAATTTCCACCAGTTCCTTGTAGGTTCCGGTGTTATCCCGGAGCTTAATCTCCGGCTTCACCGGTATGGTGCCCAGGCCGGAGCAAGGCACATCCGCCACCACGTAATCATAGGAATTCTCACACTCCGGATAGTACCGGGTGGCATCCTTAACTGCGGTACGGATGCAGGTAATTCCCAGGCGCTCCGCATTTCTTTCAATCAGGTCTACCCGGTGTGGATGCACATCCCAGGCTTCCAAGATGCCTTCATCCGCCATCAACTCCGCCATCCCGGTAGACTTTCCGCCAGGAGCTGCGCACATGTCCAGCACCCGGCTTCCCGGCTTCGGTCCTAGCGCCGTAATGGCCTGCTGGGAAGAAATTCCCTGCACCGAATAACATCCCTCTGCAAAATA
>JBNMGJ010000265.1:0-1951 GCA_050872185.1 Mogibacterium sp. | reverse complement strand
TCCGTTGGCTCCATCCCACACTCTCATGCGGATGGTGTGGGCGTCCACCACTTTGATGAACTCAAAGCATGCCGGTGCATCGAAGATATCCGAGTATTCAATCCGAGGTCCCACCTTCTCGATGTCAATGGTGTCAATGGAGTCGCAGAAAATCTGACAGTGCAGTACCCCGCCCGTCAGCCCACAGGTGTGGAAATCCACAGCTCCTGCGGCCGCAAGGTTCTTCTGCATCCTTGGATCTTTCGAAGCCACCGCCTCGGTCTTCCCATCGTAGCAGAACCGCTCTGCCGGAACGTACATGGTAACGGAGGTTACCCAGCCATCTCTCATGAAGAGCTTCAGCTTCTGCACGCCGGATCCTGTCTCCACAGTCATGATATCCCGTCCTACCAGGCCTTCCTCGTAGACGTACTTCGCACCGCAGCGAATGCCGTTGCCACAGGAATCTCCTTCGGTTCCGTCGCTGTAGAACACCCGCATGCGCACATCCGCTTTCCGGGACTTCTCCACCAGGACGATTCCGTCACCGCCGATGGACCGGTTCCGGTCACACAGGCTGATGCACAGGGATTCCGGTCCCTCAATCCGTCCGTCGAAGTTGTCCACCACGATGTAGTCGTTGCCACAGCTGTGCAGCTTGGTGAAGTACGCGTTGCGGTGGGTGGCTCTCATGTGGTTGATGTCCACCAGCTCCGTGTTCTGCTCCGAATATCTGGATTCGATCATATTGACCAGGGCACCTGCCGTGTCCACACTGGTGAGGCATGGAATTCCTAGCTGCATGGCCCGCTTGTGGACGGCAGTGTAATCTCCCAGCGCCGCGTCGTTGGCCTGTCCGGTAAAAATAATATAGCTCGTCTTTCCACTTTCCATCAAGTCGATGATGTCCGTGCTCTCCTGGGCTTTCCGAACCTGGGTCACCTCGATGCCCATGGTGCGAATGGCTTCTGCCGTTCCCCGGGTTGCATACAGTTTGAATCCCAGGGTGTGCAGCTTCATGGCAATCGGGAGGATTTCCGGATAATCCCGCTTCTGTACGGAAATCATGACACCATGTTCTTCGCCGAACTTCCGCGGCGGAACCTTGAAGCCCGCTGCCGTAAGACCCTTGAACAAGGCTTCGTTCATGGTCCTTCCCAGGCCCAGCACTTCGCCGGTGGATTTCATCTCCGGTCCCAGAATAGAGTTGGCGTCCGTCAGCTTCTCGAAGGAGAACACCGGAACCTTGACCGCCACATAGGCCGGCGAACGATACAATCCCGTACCGTATCCCAGGTTCTGCAGTTTCTCGCCCAGCATCACCTGAGATGCTAGGTCTACCATCGGCACTCCGGATACCTTACTGATGTACGGTACCGTACGGGAGGCTCTCGGATTCACCTCGATCACATACAGCTCTCCCTGATACTGGAGATACTGAATGTTCACCAACCCCTTGGTTCCCAGCGCCAGAGCCAGCTTCTCGGAAATATCCACAATCCGGTGGAGCTGTCGGTCAGACAGATTGAACGGCGGATAGACTGCAATGGAGTCTCCGGAGTGAATGCCCGCTTTCTCGATATGTTCCATAATTCCCGGAATGAGTACGTCTTCTCCATCGGAGATGACATCCACCTCAAGCTCGATGCCCGGCATATATTTGTCCACCAGCACTGTGTTATCGTCGGAGTTGGCCAGAATCCGCTCCATGTATTTGATGGTATCTTCTTCATCTCCCGCAATGGTCATGTTCTGACCTCCGATGACATAGGACGGTCTCAGCAGTACCGGATAGCCAATCTGCTTTGCCGCTTCCAGCGCTCCTTCCAAGGTGGTCACGCTCTTTCCCTTCGGACGGCTGATGCCGAACCGCTCTAGCAGTGCATCAAACTTGCCCCGGTCTTCCGCCAAATCGATTCCCTCTGCCGAGGTTCCCAGAATCGGAATACCGTTATCGTGCAGTACCTGAGTC
>JBNMGJ010000094.1:0-6750 GCA_050872185.1 Mogibacterium sp. | reverse complement strand
TTTATGATTCTGCAGAAGGTGCTACTATTCAAAATCTTAAAGGAATAGAGCTTTTTTCTAATTTAGAAGAAGTTGAAATAGAAAACTGTAGCGTAGAGATAATCGATTTCAGCAAGTGCGGGAATTTGAAAAATGTAAGTCTGTATTATTGTGGTGAAGTGAAATCTGTAAACGTCAGCGGATGCAAGAAGTTGACAGACCTAAGTATAACCTATTCTAACGAATTGAATGCAATTAATCTCGATGCATGCAGCAATCTAGAGAGAATTCAAATTAGTGGTGCAGATATTACGTCATTAAATCTTAAGGCATGCAAAGACACGTTGAGTACCTTGAATTTAAAAAATTGTGAGAAACTTAAAGATGTAGATATGACTGGGTGCAAGAAACTGGAAGATATATCTTTCTACGGTTGCGATAACATGGAAGAAATTGACGTAGATTTGTTGAAAAAACAATGGCCAGAGTTAAAATGTCTGGAACTAAGCTCTTTATCGAAACAGAAAATTGATTTGACCGGATTTGAGAAACTGTACTCTTTCAGCATTGGGGATGGAACTGTAGAATCCATCAAGTTCGACCCAAAGCAGAAATTTGTAGGAATCGATATCGATCACAATGAAATCAAGGAACTGGATTTGGATGGTAGGATTGTAACGGATATGGAGGATGATTCTCCAGAAATTTACATCCAGCGCCAGACCCCAACCATCACCATCACCGAAGATAAGGTGAAGAATAATACTGTAGCACTTAGTGATTTGTTCTCTGACGCTAGTCGTGTGACCATCAAAAAGGGATCTGGGTATACATATGATGATTCAACAAAGACCATTACCTTCAAGAGCGCCAAGAACATGAAGTTCAACTACGTATGGGATACAAAGTATGAGGGCGAAAAGCTCTACGGCACCGCCAATATTGTAGTCGAAGACTCCCCAAAGCCATCCCAGCCGGAAACGAAGATTAATACCATCACACAGGTCAAACTCGCCGCAACGAAGTACACCTACGATGGCAAGGCCAAGACTCCGGCCGTATCCGTCTATGCCGGAAAGACCAAGTTGAATGCCAGCAACTACACCGTTACCTATCCAACCAATCGGAAGGATATTGGAAATTATCAGGTGAAAGTAGTCGGCAAAGCCGATCAGAATTGCAGGGGAACTGTTACTGCAACGTACCAGATTGTTCCGAAGACCGTGAAGACTCCGACTGTCAAAGCCGGTAAGAAGAAAGTCACCATCAAATGGTCCAAGGTAACCGGCGGCGTGAAGTACCAGGTTGCCATTGCGAAGAAAGGTGGCAAGTATAAGAACTACACCGTCAGAGGAACCACCAAGACCATCAAGAAGTTGACCTCGAAGAAGAACTATCAGGTCAAAGTCAGAGCTTACAAGAAAGTTGGCACCAAGACCTATTACGGAAGCTGGTCCAAGACCAAGACGGTAAAAGTAAAATAGTTCGTCTACAACCTCCGACTTAGGAATACAATGGAAAGAAAGAGAGTATCGCACTGAAAACGTGCGGTGCTCTCTTTTTAGATATCCATGAAGCTTCGGAATCGCCCCGGTGGCGCAGAAACGGCAAAACCTAGGAATCTGAGCCACCGAAATGGCAGCGGCCGCGCTTCAGACCTTGCATCGGTGGCGCAGAAACGGCAGAACCTGGGAATCTGAGCCACCGAAAGAGCGCCGGCCGCGCCTTCGGAATCGCCCCGGTGGCGCAGAAACGGCAAACCCCCGGAATCTGAGCCACCGAAATGGTAGTTGCAGTGCCCTGAGCCACCGAAATAGTAGCAGCAGCCTCCTAAGCGAGTGCAATCTGGAATTTAAAACAGAATTAACACTACACATTTGTAAAAATCAATAGACCTATTGACACAACCTGTGGATTCTGCTAATATAACACTATCACGTTATTACTTTAGCACGGTAAAGCGGTGCGGTGCATAGTCGCAAATTAAAGCGATACGGCACGTGTGCAAAGCCGCACCTCGCACGATAAAGCGACGCGACACGGAGCTGCATGGTAAAGCGATTTGGCGCACCACGCCTAGCAAAGCGACGCACCGCTGCAAGGTAAAGTAATACGACTGAAACAACAGAACTTATAACTATAGGTGAGGGTGAAGAGAATGAAGAAATTAACTTATTTAATCAGTACAATTACGTTGATTGCTGCAATGGCACTTCTGGCAGGCTGTGGCGGCTCCAAGGAGCTGGATGATTATGCCTACATCGAAGACAAAGGAACATTGGTTGTCGGTCTGGATGACACGTTCGCACCGATGGGTTTCCGGGATAAGGACGATAACCTGGTAGGTGTAGACATTGACCTGGCCAAGGCCGTTGGCAAGAAGTTGGGAATCAAGGTGGAGTTCCAGCCAATTGAGTGGGATGCCAAGGAAGCGGAACTGAAGGCAAAGAATATCGACTGCGTATGGAACGGAATGTCCGCTACCAAGGATCGTCAGAAGAGCATGACTCTTTCCAACAAGTATTTCAATAACAAGATTCTGGTAATGTCCCAAGACAAGAGCATCAACATTACCGATAGCAGTCAGCTGAAGAATTACAAGATTGGTACCCAGGCGGATTCGGCAGCCCTGGAATCCATCAAGGCGGACAAGAACTACGATTCCTTCAAGGATAACGTTTCGGAATATCCAACATATGATGAGGCGATTCTGGATATGAAGTCCGGACGTATCGATGTCATCGTTATCGATGAAGTGTACGCCCTCTATAACAACAAGAACAAGACCAAGCTGTACTCCTCGGATTTCAACTTCGGCGCAGACAAGTATGCAGTTGGATTCCGGAAGGGCGACAAGGAATTGGCTTCCAAGGTGAATGACGCCATTCAGGAATGCATCGATGATGGAACCGCAGACAAGATTTGTGAGAAGTGGTTCGGCAAAGGGGCTAGCCTGATTATCAACGAAGGATACGACGAGAAGTAATGACAATTATAGGAGAAATGTCAGCGGATCGGCAAGTGGCGGTCCGCTGATAGATATGTGAGGACACAATGAGTTATATTCAGACAATTATGCCGGCATTAATGCAAGGCGCGGTAATATCGCTGGAATTATTTGCGTTAACGCTGATATTTTCATTACCATTGGGACTGCCCATCGCACTGGGCGAGAATACGAAAATTGCACCTGTACGTTGGCTTTGCAAAGTCTACGTGCTGGTATTCCGTGGAACACCGCTGATGCTTCAGCTGTTCTTCTTCTATTTCTTTTTCCCAATCTGTCTGAATATTCGGATGGACGCATTCCCCACCGCGGTATTGACCTTTGCGCTGAATTACGCAGCGTATTTTGCGGAGATTTACCGAGGAGGCATGAAGAGCATTGATATCGGGCAGTATGAAGCAGCCCACTCCCTGGGGCTAAGCCGCACCCAGACCCTGTTCGGCATCGTCCTTCCTCAGACCTTCCGGGTAGTGATTCCACCGATTTCCAACGAAATCATTGTGCTGGTCAAAGATACAGCACTGGCCTCCGCCATTGCCTTAGCAGACATTATGAAAGTCTCCAAAAGCATCGTGAACCGAGACGGTTCTTTGATGGCGTACGTCATCGCCGCCGCAATGTATCTGGTATTCTCCTTCCTGGTAACCTATCTACTAACCAAGCTGGAGAAAAAAGCATCTCTGTATGATGGAAAGGAGTCCTAGTATGGCTTTACTGGAAATGAAGAATATCGTCAAGGATTACAGCGGATGCCGAGCACTGGATCACGTGAACTTGAACGTGGAGAAGGGAGAAACCGTGGCAATCATCGGGCCGTCTGGCTCTGGGAAGAGCACCCTGCTCCGCTGCATCAACGCTTTGACTCGGATTACGGAGGGCAGCATCACCCTTAAGGGCGAGACTTTTGTTGATTCCGAAAGGGGTCAAGTGAAGAACGGCAGCGGTCAGCTGGAAGCAGTCTATCCCTCCGACAAGGAGTTACAGCGCATTTGCTGCGAGACGGGAATGGTTTTCCAGCACTTCAATCTGTTTCCGCACATGACCTGTCTTCGGAACATTACGTATGCCCCGGTAAAAGTAAAAGGCATCAGTCCCGAGGTGGCCGGCAAGAGAGGGGAAGAACTTCTCCGCATGGTAGGACTTCCGGACAAGAAAGACGAGTATCCGGGAAGACTTTCCGGCGGTCAGAAACAGCGGGTGGCCATTGCGAGAGGGCTGGCCATGGATCCCTCCATCATGCTGTTCGACGAACCTACGTCCGCCCTGGACCCAGAGATTACCGGAGAGGTGCTGAACGTCATGAAACAGCTGTCCAAAGATAACATCACCATGGTGGTGGTGACCCACGAAATGGGATTCGCCAAAGAGGTGGCGGACCGAGTGGTATTCATGAACAAAGGAAAAATCGTGGAAGAGGGAACCCCAGAGGAAATCTTTGAACATCCGCGGCGCGAACGGTTGCAGGAGTTCCTGGGTTCCATGCTAAAAGCATAATCTCGGAGGAGTCGGAGTTTTCCGGCTCCTTTTACATAAATAAAAAAGAACGTATGTTCATTGACAAGGGTAATAATTCATGTATAATAATTGTTGACACAAAATCTAGAAACAGTGGCCTTTGGAGCCTTTCAAATTGCAAGGCGAAGGTGATTATATATTAGGAGGAATGGATGCATTTAGCGCTATACCGGTCCGAGAGACCGGAACGGTTCAGTGAAATCATCGGGCAGCAGCACATCGTTCGAATTCTGCAGAATCAGATTAAGACCGGAGATGTGGCTCATGCCTATTTGTTCACGGGAACCCGGGGAACCGGAAAAACCACCACTGCCAGAATCCTGGCGAAAGCATTGAACTGCCTTGGAAATCCAGAGGATGGAGAGATTCCGTGCTGTGAGTGTGAGAACTGCCGGGAAATCAAGGAGGGCCGCTTTATCGATGTAATTGAATTGGACGCCGCATCGCAGAACGGCGTAGGAGCCATGCGGGATTTGATTGACAGCATGCAGTATCCTCCGAGAATCGGAAAGTACAAGATATACATCATCGACGAGGTGCACATGCTCAGCTCCAATGCGGAGAATGCGTTCCTGAAGACCCTGGAAGAACCACCGGAGAATGTGATTTTCATTCTGGCCACCACCAATCCGGAGAAAGTACGGGAGACCATACGGTCTCGGTGTATGAGGCTGGATTTTCGGCGGATTTCGGAGGATGATCTGTTCGCCGGAATGAAGCGCATTTGCCAACGGAAGAACATTCAGATTACCGATGGGGCCTTGCAGTTGATCGCTCAGAAGGGCGACGGCTCAGCCAGAGACTCCCTGAGCATTCTGGAACAGTGCATCATGGGCCGTGATGAGCTGGTGGACGTGGACGAGGTGCTGGAGTACACCGGGAGTGCCGGATTGGACTTCTATCTGAACCTGACACAGTGCGTGCTTTCTCACGATATGAGCGGTGCACTTTCCATATTATCCCGTGCCATCCGGGCGGGAAGAGATCCGCGGATGCTTATTGCCGATTGGCTCGAGCACTATCGCAACCTGATGGTAGTGCGATACGTGGATAATCCGCAGGAACTGGTGAATTCATCAACAGAAAATATTGAAAGAATGCGAGCGCAGACCACCCAGCTGAACGCGGAGATGTTGGAGACTAGCATCCGTCTTCTGTCGGAGTACGTGAATCTGATGCGTTATTCCACGCAGCCGAGAATTTTGCTGGAAACCGCAGTGCTTCATATGATGGACGGAAAGGCGAAGCCGGCTTCTCAGGTATCGGAAATGCTTCAGATGAAGCCCGCGGAGCAGCAGCGCGTGAAAGCCCTTCCGATTATCAATACGGTTCCACCGGAAATATTGGCGCAGTCGAAGAAGGGTTCCGACTTGTTGGCGGAAGATGCAAAGGCGCACTCAAAGGCTCCGGTATCCATCGAATCTGAATCGAATGGGAAATCCGAAGTGCCTGCAGGCGCCCGTGCAATCCCAATCCTGAAGTCCGCACCGGCGGAGAAACCTATCGAGAAGCAGACGGGTGCCCCTGCGAATACACCGGCGGAAAGCTGGGACCTTCAAGGTATGTGGGAACAGATTGTAGATGATTTGTCTCAGGAGGATGTTAGTTTCAAGATCTTTGTGGGAAATCACAGCTATATCGAAGAGTTCCACAACGGACAGATGGTTCTTCGAGTGAAGCCGACGAAGATTCCCCTGGCAGAGGATAAGAAAGAAGCGATTCAGGAGGCGGCGAGACGTCATTTTGGATCACATGTTTTTCTGATTATTCGTCCTGATGATGGAACTGGTGCGAAGCAAGAACGGAAGGCAGCAGCGGCAGAATCTCCAGCGGACACCGCAGTAACACAGGATTCATTGGCACCGGCAGAAAAAGCAGCGCCGGAGAACCGTGCCATGCCGTCCCGTGCATCGGCACCGGAACCGACGCAAACTGCAGTGCCTACAGCGGAACCATCCGTGCCATTGGACACAGGCACTGAGAGCGATGAAGTGAGCATTCCTTCAGATTATATCCCTGGGGATTACGATATGGCGGCGGAAAAGAATCCATCGGATGGGAATGTGATTGAACAGATTACAGAGGAGGCTGGCGACTTGTTCGGAGTGCCGGTCCAGGTAATAGAATAGGAATTTATTTTTACAGGAAAGAGAGAGGAGACAGAAATGGGCAAAGGAATGAGAGCTGGAAAGAGAAAGACCAAGGTCAGCGGCGGAGATATGCAGAAGCAGCTGAAGCAGATGCAGGCG
>JBNMGJ010000127.1:0-5437 GCA_050872185.1 Mogibacterium sp. | reverse complement strand
CTAAATGCAGGATATTCCGAAGGACGGAGCCTGCAGATAGAAGGGCCCAGCTTTTCTCAATCCCTCATAGGGGGAGTCGTATTAGTGATTAGTGTTCAGTGTTTAGTTGTTAGTGGGAGTAATGGTCTGCTTCAGATGGGATGCTTGCTTGCACTTTCGTACCTCTTGCTTCTTCGCTTGTCATCCTTACGATACACACACATGCTGGGACCTTCTAAATGCAGGATATTCCGAAGGACGGAGCCTGCAGATAGAAGGGCCCAGCTTTTCTCAATCCCTCATAGGGGGAGTCGCAACAAGATTGGAGGGGCTAGAAAGGATGCTTTTTTCAATCGTGTCAATCCCTCATAGGGGGAGTCGCAACGGAGCTGTCCGAGGCCGAAATTTCCGAAGGAGCGAAAAGTGTCAATCCCTCATAGGGGGAGTCGCAACGTTCTCACCACGGAGTACATGACCATGGGAGCCGGGTGTCAATCCCTCATAGGGGGAGTCGCAACCACTACAAAGCCAATGACCTCGAAGACATTGTTGAGTGTCAATCCCTCATAGGGAGAGTCGTAACGTTTATAAGCAAAGTAGCGGTTTGAAAATCGTTTAAAAGTGTCAATCCCTCATAGGGAGAGTCGTAACACAAATGTAAGGTACTGAACTGGAACACGGTCAGCATCGTGTCAATCCCTCATAGGGAGAGTCGTAACTCTATTAATTAGTAGACTTCGAAATATCGGAATCTCGTGTCAATCCCTCATAGGGAGAGTCGTAACGATGGTATGATGAAGAAGAATATCTTTATCGCACAGTGTCAATCCCTCATAGGGAGAGTCGTAACCAAGGCGAAGCTGATAACGTGTAGTTCTTGCGAGTCGTGTCAATCCCTCATAGGGAGAGTCGTAACAACCGTACTTTCAACGGTTTCAGGATGGGCGGGTTTCAAAAAGGTCTCTTTTTTGCCCGATTTCCTATGCACACAGTATACAATCTTTGAAAACATATTTCAATGCTACGCGCAAATTTAATTGCAACTTTTCGTGAGCTTTCGCCCACCCAATGGTCGGCCAAGCCTCCATAATTCACGAAGGACGCCTCATTTTCCGAGCAGATTCGTGAACCGACACCTTCCACATGGCCGGCCGGGCCTCCATAGTTCACGAAAGACACCTCATTTTACGACCAGATTCGTGAATCAACGCCTTCCCCATGGCCGGCCGGGCCTCCATAGTTCACGAAGGACGCCTCGTTTTCCTCTGGGATTCGTGAATCAATGCCTACTCTCGTCTCCACCAGAAATCTCCCGATTTCTATTCACCTGCATCTGGAAAGCAATCCTACTCGACAATGAGAAGGAGCATGCTGCACCAAATAAATTAAGGAGCCACCCTTTCGGATGACTCCCCGTCTCTTCTGAACTTCTATATCAGAATTATTATATTCGAATTACTCCACTTCCAGTCCTTCTTTGACTTCCAGCTCGGTCTCTTCGATTTCGCTGTCCTCCGTGGACCAAGTATCACGCAAAGTGATAACCGAAGCTACAATCAGCAGGACAATTCCCACGATGGTGTTCCAATACACGTGTTCGTGAAGAATCATAACTGCCAGAACTGGAGCGATGGCTGGCTTGATGAAGAAGGCGATGGAACCGGTGGTGGCATCCGAGTAACGGATGGCCAGGAAGTAGAACAGGTATCCCAGACCGGTTACCACGATTCCACTGTACAGGAGAACCAGTGGCTGCTCTGTGATGTGAGCCACAACCGGACGGCCCATTGGAATCAGAACCAGCAGCAATACCAGCGAACCCAGGATGAAGGAAATGCTAGTCTGGGCAAAGGTACCAATCTTTCCGATGGTTCTTTTACCCATTACTGTATATGCGGCAAAGGTAACAGATGCCAACAACATGGTGGCCATACCGAAGACCGTATTGCCTGGCTGTACGTCCCACGGACGAATCATGAATACTGCGGCGATGATTCCTATACAGAATGCAAGGCCCTTGGCTTTGTCCATCTTTTCTGTTGTGAAAATGTGAGCGATTACCATGGTGAACAGCGGGTTCAGGCAGATCAGAGCGGCTGCGGTGGACGCGTTGCAGTGCTGCACACCAATCTGGAATGCCAGCATGCTAATTGCGATGCCCATGATGCCTACCAGCAGGAGCCATAACAGATCGCCTTTGGAAATCTTCACATGATTCTTCCGAATCTCTGCAATTCCGAATGGAGCCAATACCAGTCCACCGATTAAGAACCGGAGGAAGGTCAGCTGAATGGAATCGAATGTGCTTCCAGCAATTTTCAGCGCAATTTCCATTGTGCCGAACAGAAAGGCGGTCAAGATAATGTACGTAACTACTTTTTTCATAATGCACCTTCTTTACCTTTCGGTTTAAAATTATTAAATTATTTTCAACGATTAATATATTACGCTCATTATTATGTACTCGCAATGAAGGTACAAGATTCTGTACAATTTTCCATATGTTATGTTTTTACCGAAGTTCAACACCTGTGTTTCCCGTTTTTTCGTCTCCGCTTTCAACGTTTTCTTCACCGGAATCCTCCTTCCGCCGCCGGAACTTCGGAACCGCAGATACTGCCAGAGATTTGAGAACGTCCCCCACCACGGCACGTTCCTCCTCATCCAGGCTCCGAAGGGAGGCAATCATCTTTGCCAGCTCGGTAAAGCTCTTGGTCTTCAAATCCTGCAGGGTCTCCACGCCGTTCTCCTCCAGGACTTCGAAGATAGTGTTGATGAAAATTCTTCGCTTCTCATCGTCCACCGTCAGGAGCCAGTCGTGGACGGTGCGATTCATGAATTTTCCGCTGCCGTCGATTTCCTCCAGATAGATGAAATCTCCCTCCTCCACCTGCCAGGAATAGGCGATGTGCCGCATGATTCCCGTGCCATCGCTTTGAATCACCTGGTAGTTATCGTTGTTCTGCATCAGCATCCCCACCACCGAGGAGCCGGGCACCAGCTTAATAATCTGGATGCCGCTTTCCGCTGCTGCCTCGTCCAAAAGAACTTGAACCTCGTCTCGGAAGCCCGGCCCATCCAGACTGTAGGCCCCCAGAATCCGCTCCTGAACCTCTGGGCTACACCGGAGAGCGCTGTACACCGCCAGGTTTCCCCCTTTGGAGTGGCCACCGGTATACAGTTTCCGGTTCCGCCCCCGCCGATTGGCGCTGCCGTAGTTCCGCTCCAGATACTGCACCGCCTCCTGCTGAGACGGCACCTCGTTCATAAAGGACAGGTTGAAGTCCTCCTTCCAACCCATCATAGATCCGTCCGTTCCCCGGAACGCCACGAAATCCGTTTCCTTGTCCAGCTCGAAAATCATGGCGCCGAACTGCTTCTCGCAGGACTTGTCGAAATCCCCCACGATGTCTAGAATCCGCAGGTCTCGGAACCGCCGACTGGCGGTCATGTAGGCCATCAGCTCCATGTTTTCACCGTCGGATATTCCGTCGAAGAACATCTTCTGGAAATATTCGTTCCGGAAGAACTCTCCCAGGGTATGCCCCTTGTAAAAAAAGCTTCGTATCCCCTTCTCTTCCGGCAATGCAAACTCCAGTCTGGCATAGGACAGCTGACTCAGCACCAGGCTGTCCACCGCATTGAAGGGTTGTTCCTGGAATGTGTAAGTGTTTTCTTTTACATAATCGATGATATTCACAGTTCCACCTTCTTGCATCTTTTCTCGATAATCTGCTCCACCTCTGCCAGATCTCCTTCCCGGCTCAGGACTTCAATCACATCACCGCCACGAAGGATGGTGTGACCGTCTGGGATGAACTCCTCTTCCTCTCGGATGACGGAGATAATCAGGGTCCCCAAAGGAAGTCCCATATCCATAATCCGCTTGCCGTCCATGTCGGAGCCGGGGTAGATGATGTCGTCGATGATGCTTTTGCGCTTCTTCGGCGTTTCGTAGCGGGCACCACTGCTTCGGTGCATCAGCTGGGTGTAAATCGGCTCTGTCCCCAGGCTTTCGGAAATGACGAAGGCGATGAGGGACACCAGCACCATAGGCAGCAGGGTTCGGAAATCTCCCGTCATCTCCGTAATCAGAACGACGCCTGTCACCGGTGCGTGAACAATGGCGGCGAAGTACCCTGCCATGGCCAGCACCACAAAGGCTTCAATATACTCTCCGTTGATGCCGAAAAGTCCTTCCAGCACACCAGAATAGACTCCCCCGGTGATGGCTCCCAGCACTAACAGCGGAAGGAAGATTCCTCCTGGTGCTGTAGTTCCGAAGCTGGCGGTGGAGAAGATGAATTTGACCAGAAGCAGCAGCACCAGGGCTTTGAGGGCGAACTGGCCTTCTGCAATCTGTCCCACCAGGTTGTTTCCGCTTCCCAAAGTAACTGGATACAGGAAGAAGCAGATGTAGGACATGAGAAGTCCGGCTCCCAGCTTTGCGAAGGTGCCGATATCCAGAGATTGTTCCAGCTTTCCCGTCCGAGGATTCAGATGTTTTCTCTTGAACCACATTCTGGCAATCCGGTTGGCGGCCTGGGCAATTCCGTCGAATATGTCCTGCATCTTTGCGATGGTTCGGTTATACAGGCTGCCGAACAATCCCAGTATGACCCCCAGAATCATGGCGAACCAGTAATACCGAAGGGGCAGTGTGTGGTTAATCTGAAAGCCGAACACCGGATCTAGGCCGATAATGTAGGCCGCCACGAAGTCCGCAGACACCGCGGCTGTCATGGTGGAGAGAAGCACTTCCGAAGAGAAGTTCCGGTACAGTTCTTCCAGGCAGAAGATGGTCCCCGCCAAAGGTGCCCCGAAAGCTGCCGAAAGCCCTGCACCGGCGCCGCAGCTCATGAGATACCGTTCCTCCGTCAGCACCCGCTTTCGGCTCCGGGCGAAACCCTTTCCCACCATGGCGCCAATTTGAATGCTAGGGCCTTCTCGGCCCAGGGCCAGTCCGCCGCCGATGGACAGGGCGCATCCCAGAATTTTGGACACCAGCACCTTGAACCAGTTCATGTCTTTTTTCCCCAGCAGCTCCGCTTCCACCTGGGGAATTCCGGATCCCGTGGATTCCGGTTCCCACCGAAGGAGGAGTCCGATAATCAGTACCAGAACCAGCATCACCAGGGCCGCCAGTAGTGCGTGGGCCACGCCTTGCCCAGCGAAAGCCACCAGCCCTGTGCGGAGCTGATCCGCTTTAATCAGCAGCAGTCGGAAAAGAGAAATAATTCCTCCCGTAATGACACCGATGGCCATTCCCTGCCATATCAAGGCATACCGGAAGTTGGATTTTCTCGCGATATTCCGGCGAACGGAGCCTTTGCTTTTGATTTTTTCTTTTACCATAATCCTTATCTCGTTATATCTGAACTTATGAAAAGAGGAGGGGGACTCCGGTCTCCCTCCCCTGTCTTATCCCATTTCCGAATTCACCGGCGCCTCTACTTGG
>JBNMGJ010000189.1:0-3563 GCA_050872185.1 Mogibacterium sp. | reverse complement strand
ACCAATTATTGTACATACAGTAGAGAAATTCATCATTAACGATGAATTCGAGAAGATTATCGTGCTGTGCCCAGCGCAGTGGGTAACCTATACGAGAGATCTTTTCAAGAAACACCTTCCGGAGACTGACCGGGTGGTTGTTATCGAAGGCGGCAAGGAAAGAAACGATACCATTATGAATGCAATTCGCTACATTGAAGAAAATCATGGATTGGACGAGGATACCATCGTGGTAACTCACGATGCGGTTCGGCCTTTCGTTACGCACCGTATTCTGGAAGAGAATATCGAGTGCGCCAAGAAGGGTGTGGCTTGTGACACCGTCATTCCGGCAACAGATACGATTGTAGAGAGCACCGATGGCGAGACCATTGCCAGCATTCCGAACCGGGCCAACTACTATCAGGGGCAGACACCGCAGAGCTTTAAGGCAAAGCGATTCAAGGATCTCTATGAGACTCTGTCCGATGACGAGAAGAAGATTCTGACGGATGCGGCGAAGGTGTTCGTTGTGAAGGGCGAGAAGGTGGAACTGATTAAGGGTGAGACCTTCAACATCAAAGTAACATATCCGTATGATCTGCAGCTGGCAGAGACACTGCTGGGAGGAGATAAGTAATGCTGAATACAGTATATCGGTTGGTAGAACCGAGAAGAATTGAATCGGAATTCTGTGATATCGATGTCAAGGGCGACAGCGTGTTGGTAAGACCGACCCATCTCTCCATCTGCAATGCAGATCAGAGATATTTCCAGGGAACCCGTCCGCCGGAAGTGCTCAAGAAGAAGCTGCCAATGGCATTGATTCACGAAGCCATCGGAAAGGTTCTCTACGATCCAACAGGAGAGTATAAGCCAGGACAAAAAGTGGTCATGGTACCGAACACTCCAGTAGAAGAAGATGATATTATTGCGGAGAATTACCTTAGGAGCAGCAAGTTCCGTGCCAGCGGATTCGACGGCTTCATGCAGGATATCGTTGCCATGAGAAGAGACCGTGTGGTAGCAATTCCGGAAGGCATCGATGATTACGTGGCTGCTTTTACCGAATTGGTGTCCGTAAGCTATCATGCGATTGACCGGTTTGACAAGAGAGCCCATGCTAGAAGAAATGTTCTGGGCGTATGGGGAGACGGAAACCTGGCCTTCATTACATCGCTCCTGCTCAAGAAGAGATTCCCAGAGAGCAAGGTCTACATCTTCGGAAAGCATGAATATAAGATGGATGATTTCGTCTTTGCAGACGACACCTTCTTTATCGACGATATTCCAGCAGATCTTCGAATCGACCACGGCTTCGAGTGCGTGGGAAAGGCGGGTTCCGGAACATCCATCAACCAGATTATCGACTACATCAATCCGGAGGGATGCATTGCGGCGCTGGGAGTATCTGAGGATCCGGTGCCACTGAACACCCGAATGATTCTGGAGAAGGGACTGACACTGTACGGAAGCAGCCGAAGCAGCGCAGAGGACTTCAGACACTTGCTGCAGTTCTATAAGGAACATCCGGAAGTGGTGGAATACCTTTCCAGCATTATCGGGGAGATTGTGGAAGTTCGGACCACTAAGGATATGACCCATGCTTTTGATGCGGATATTCAGAAGCACGGTGGCAAGACGGTAATGGTGTGGAAGAAGTAAAGGTAGAAAAACAAGGCAAAATCACCAGGAGAACTAGATGGGCGTAAAACAGATTTGCAAGAATATTCGGAATAAAGGAATTAAAGGAACATACCGTATCTACCGGGTTCAGCATGCGGAAGCAAAACTGTATCGTTTTCTGACGGAGCGGCCGTACAAGAATCTTCCGCTGGAAGAGCGGCATAAGGCTTTGCAGAAGATTACGAAATGGGAAACTACGCTGGAAGAACTGGATCGGAAGAAGTTCAAGAAATACCGGAAATGGCTGAAGCCTCACTATCTCAAGGAGGTCATTCCGGGACGATACGAGGAACTGAGGACGAGACCCGTGAAGGACAAGGTGGTCTTTATGGAAAAGTATGGTCCGAATTCTCCTTCCAACAATTATATTTCCCGTGTTTTGCAAGAAGAGGGAAAATATGAAGTGGTGAAAATCGGTCTGGGTAAGAACAAGTATTCCGATATTGGAATCTACGAAAACGTCGTTCATCTGGTGGAAGAGTTTGCAGATGCGAAGGCGTTGTTCATTTCTAGCGCCAACCAGTTCCTGAGTCATGTGGATATTCGTCCGGAGACGAAGTTCATTCAGCTGTGGCACGGATGTGGCTGCTTTAAGAAGGTGGGATACTCCACTTTGACTAGTGGTGACTTCGGCAGAAGCGAAACGGCACTGAAGGAATACGATGAATACCATAATTACAGCTACGTGTGTCTCCCGGCGGAGGATCAGAAGTGGGTATTTGAAGATGCTATGCACATTTCGAGGGACAGCGGAAAGCTAGTACCAGTAGGCGTATCCAGAACGGATCAATTCTACGATCCAGAATACGCCAAGACGGCAAGAACGAAGCTAGAAGAACATTTCCCACAGATTCACGGTAAAAAGATAATTTTCTACGCGCCGACTTACCGGGGCAGAATTTCCAAAGCGTATGCACCGGATCAGCTGGATGTGGCGGCCATGGGAAGAGCATTGAGTGATGATTACGTGCTTCTTCTGAAATACCATGGGTTCGGACATTCCACTCGGCCGGAGATTCCGGAAGAGTACAAGGATTCCTTTGCTTTTGACATGAATGCCAACGGATTCTTGGACATTGAATCTCTTCTGGCGATTTCGGATATTCTGATTACGGATTATTCCAGTGTAGGATTTGAGTTTGCAATCCTGGAAAGACCGATTGTGTTCTTCGCCTATGACAAAGATCAGTATCTGGATGATCGCGGAATGTACTATGATTATGATGAAATCACGCCAGGACCGGTGTGCGTGAAGACAGAAGAAATCATTTCGTATGTGGAATCCCTCCAGAATGGATTCGATGATACGGAAATCAAAGCATTCAAGAAACAGTACGTGGAAATGTGCGACGGACATGCCACCGAACGAACCATTGCACTAATCGAGCAGTAGATAGGGGGACCTGGATGAAACGGGTAATAACATACGGAACATTTGATTTGCTCCACTATGGGCACATTAATCTTCTTCGGAAGGCAAAACAGCAGGGTGACTATCTGATTGTGGCAGTTTCCACGGATGAGTTTAATTGGAATGAGAAACACAAGAAGTGTTATTTCTCCTATGAGCAGCGTAAGGCCCTAGTGGAAGCGGTTCGATACGTGGACTTGGTAATTCCGGAGGAGAGCTGGGAACAGAAGCGTTCGGATATTCATGAATATCATATCGATACCTTTGTAATTGGAGACGATTGGAAGGGAAAGTTCGATTTTCTGGAAGAAGAAGGGGCCGAAGTGGTATATCTTCCGAGAACACCGGAAATCAGTTCCACTCAGATTAAGAATGACCTGAATCATCGGGAGCAGAAATAGTCGTGCCGGTCGTATGAAGTTACGGATATAAATTGATGTGCGCAGGGGTCTGTTGCACTTTTCAATAGTGCAACAGACCCCTGTTT
>JBNMGJ010000118.1:0-5609 GCA_050872185.1 Mogibacterium sp. | reverse complement strand
CATACCCTTTCCGTGGTGACCTCCCGGACGAAAGCCACTACCCTGCACTATCTTGCAGAGCTTGGAATCCAGGACTACTTCGATGTGCTCATCACCTGCGATGACACGGATCGTCACAAGCCGGATCCGGAACCTCTTCACATGGCCCTTCGGGCCCTGTCCGCGGAGCCGGAGGAGGCCATCATGCTAGGCGATACCAAGTTCGACATCGGTTGCTGCAACAACGCTGGCGTGGACAGCATTCTGGTGGGATGGAGCCACGACATTGACGAGACGGAATTAGAAGCACTGGGTTACCAGCCAACTTACCGGGTGAATACACCGGAAGAAGTGCTGGATTTAATCTAACGGAAATCAGAAAGCAAGAATCAATACAGAATCAGTAGGGGGAGGCAGAGATGCTCACAATCTATCAGGGCCGAGAGAACATCGACAAGGAACGGTTCATCTACGAACACATCGGAGGAGAGACCCTGGTCATCGTTCCGGATCAGTACACGCATATTGCTGAAGAACAGGCCCTTCACTATTTGAATACGGCGTGCCTTCTGAATGTGGAAATCCTCAGCATGAGCCGTCTGGGCCTTCGGATGCTTCAGGAACAGGGAAAAGAGAACATTCGGACCCTGGACAGCTACGAGCGCTTTATGCTTCTGTCCCGAATCATCCGGAACCGGGAGTCCCAGCTGGATGTCTTTCGCACCGCCGCGAACAAGCAGAATTTCGTGGAGATGGTGAATGACTTCATCTCCAGCTTCAAGCAGCAGGAGTGCAGCGAGAAGGACCTGGAAGCCATCTTAGAGGATCCGGAAACCGACGAGCTTCTCCGGAAGAAAATCCGGGAACTGTACGGAATCATGACGGAATACGAGACCATGATTCAGGGAAAGTACCGGGACGTGGAAGACTATATCGACCTCTACACCGAAGCCATCGGCAAATCCCAGAGCCTTCAGAACAAAGACGTCTGGGTCTACGGCTTCGACAGCATGACCGCCAAATTCCGGTCCGCCCTGGTGGAAATCGCCAAGGTGGCAAAGAGCGTGAACGTCATGGTCAATCAGTCGGACTACCACCTGGAAACCTACCTGATTGAAGCCATCCGCCGGTCAGCCTCGGATAAAAGTATCTCCGTAGAAGTCCTAGATCTTCCGGTGGAGCCTCGGGAACAGTCGGAAACCATCCGGAGAATCGAAGCGGATCTTTTTACCGAAGGGGACAAGAGATCTTTCGATAATGCGGAATTCCAGCCCAAGGACCTGCAGGTGGTGGAGTGCGCCAACCTGTACAACCAGGCGGAGAACGCGGCGGTGTACATCTACCAGCTTCTGCACAAGGGCTACCGGATGAAGGACATCGTGATGATTTGTAACGATTCTCAGGAGATGCAGCCCATTATCGGGCGGGTGTTCCGGGAATACGGACTGCCGATTTTCCTGGATAAGAGAAGGGGCGTTCGCGACTCCCAGGTGGTGGGTTTCGTGGTGAGCCTGCTGGATATCTGCGGAAATGGATATCGGACCCCATCGGTACTGTCTCTTCTCAAGAGCGGCCTCACCGGGCTTTCGGAGGACCGAGTCTGGGATCTGGAGAACTATGTCACTTCCTATGGAATCAAGGGAAATATGTGGACGAAGCCCTTCCGCTTCGGCAGCTTTGATTACGGCGAAGCGGAATTCGGCCGACTGGAGGAAAGCCGGGTTTACATCGCCGAAAGAATCCAGAAGCTGCAGGAAATGGGGTCGAAAGAGCAGACCGTGGCGGAGTTCATCGAGGCCTTCTACGGATACCTGCAGGAAGTGTGGGACCTTCGAAGCGTGATGCAGCGGATTGAGGACGACCAGTACGAACGGAAGATGTTCGAAGAAGCCCAGTGGACGGCTCAGAGCTACAACGAGGTGTTGCGGATTCTGGGCTGCGTGCGAAATATTATGGGAGACGAATCCCTGGATATGAAGGAGTTCAGCGAAATGTACTCCATCGGCATCATGAATGCAGAGGTGGGCCTGATTCCGCCGACGAAGGATGGGTTGACCCTGGGAAGCATGATCCGGACCCGTGTGGCACCGCCGAAGGTGGTGATGGTGCTGTCCGCCAACGACGGCGTGCTGCCTCAGCTGCCGCCAACGGAGGGCCTGTTCTCTCTGGACGAGAAGATGCAGTTCGCCCGCCACGATTTCGCCCTGGGAAATCTGGATGACCTTCGAATGCTGGAGGAGAACGTGGCCATGTACCGAACCGTATCTCAGGCTTCGGAGAAGCTGTACATCAGCTATTCCCTGGCCAAGGGGGACGGCGGCGATATGAAGCCGTCGATTCTGGTGGAATCATTGCACGACCTGTTCCCGAAGCTTCACGAGCGGAAAGATGCGGTGAGCCGAGGTTTCAACCTGGATTTGGTGCAGAACGGCCCCGAAGCTCTTCGCCACATGATGAACAATTTCAAAGAGAAACCGGTGGATCAGATGATGAAACTCATCGAAGAGAACCGGGAAGAGGATGAGGAAGCGGATCTGGAAGTCGACACCGACGGCGAACTGCCGGATAAGCGGGAGAATACGCTGCATCAGGACGATTCCGATGCAGGAGAAATTCCAGCGGATTCTGGGGAGCGCAAGAAAGAAAAGAAGTTCCACTTGGAGGAAGCGGAAGCCGTGGTGATTCCCAAGGATGAGCAGAACTACCTGGCGGAGGGCATTATCCGGTGGTACGAGAAGAACGATCCGGAGATGCTTCGGGAACTGAGCCTAGCAGGACTAGACGAGAACGAAGCACTGCCTCTGTTGGAGGGCACCGCCGGACGACTGTACAAGAGAGGAGATGCTTTTGTCATGAGTGCCTCCAAGCTGGAATCCTACCAGCACTGCCCCTTCTCCTACTTCCTCCGGTATGGAATCCGGGCGGAGGAGCTTCGGGAGTACGAAAGCGGCGGCCGAGAAATCGGGGATGTGTACCATGAGTGTCTCAAAGGAGTGTCCCAGCGGCTGATCCAGGAGGGAATCCTGGAAAGGGAAAGAAGTGCAGATGCGGAAGCGGACTCGGATCAGGATCTCCAGAAGGTGACGGATGAAAAGCTGGCGAAGATGGTGGATGAGGAATTAGAAAGGATTTCGAAGAACTACCGCGGGGGCTTGTTTGTTTCCAACGAGAGGGAATCCTACCGCATGGAACGAATTCGGCGAATCTGCTTGGAAGCGGCCCGGGCGGTGGATCGCCAGTTCAAAGAGGAGCGCCTGACGGATGCCGCCTTCGAGGAGAAGTACGGCCGGGGCTGCGAAATCGAGCCCATCGAGTACACCCTTCACGGCGAGAAAGTCTACATCGAGGGAACCATCGACCGAATTGACCGTCTCCAAGGTGGTGGCATCAGCATTGTGGACTACAAGACTGGTCAGGACAAAGTGAACATCGAGCGGATGCGGGTGGGCTACAAAATGCAGCTCATGGTATACCTGGACGCGGCCAGCGGGAAGAAGCACAAACCCATCGGAATGTTCTACTTCAACATCAGCGATGGACAGCAGAACGCCACCGACGATACGAAGAGCAATGAGGAGCTCCGGAAGGCGGCGGAGGACCGCTTTATCCTGAACGGAATCATGGTGGATACCACAGAAGCTCAGGTGGATATTCCCGCAGAGCTTCGAGGGGTTACCTCACGTACTCGGAAGCGAAAGGAACTTCCACAGGAAGTGTTCCAGCAGCTTCGAGAAGACGTGCACAAGACTATTGAGAAGCTCAGCGATGACATGGTTCAGGGCAAGGTGGACATCTCCCCAGCCAAAGAATCCAAGAGCAAATCCGCCTGCACATACTGCGATTTCCGGGCGGTGTGCAAGTTCGACCTGTCCTATCGGAAGAACAACTACCGGATAATGCCGAAGTAATTCGGGGGAACCGGCTCTTTTTACAAGAACAAAGAAAGCATTACAGTTACGACTTAAATTAACCGAAAGGTTGAAATGAATGAATTTAGCGATACAATCCATCGGAAGCAGTAGCTCCGGTAACTCATATTTAATCACAGACGGAACCACAAACCTCTTGTTGGACGTGGGCCTTTCCGGCAAAAGCATCCGGGCCGCCCTCAAAGCCGCGGACATTGCGGAGGACGGGGTAGCGGGAATCCTGGTGACCCACGAGCACGTGGACCACGTCAAAAGCATTCGCATGATGTCCCGAATCTGCAGCGAGGCCAGGGTGCTGGCCTCTCGGGGAACGGCCCAAAGCTGCGAGAATTTCCAGTACGTGCCGGAAGAGCGACTTCAGTATTTCGCCGCCCAGGACGAGACCCGAATCGGTGACATTACGGTAAAAGGATTTGCCCTCTCCCATGACGCGGCCGAACCCCTGGGTTACTCCTTCCGAAAGGACCACACCCAAATCACGGTGGTGACGGACACCGGTGTGGTGACAGACGAAATCTACGAGGAAATTCGCACTGCGGATGTGCTGGTAATGGAGGCCAACCATGAGGTGTCCATGCTGGAGATGGGACCCTATCCTTATTCGGTCAAACGCCGGATTCTCAGCAGTGAAGGCCACCTGTCCAACGAGACCTGCGGCCACTCCCTGACCCGAATGCTGGAGGATCGGCCGGCTTTGCCGGTGGCAAAGCACCCCAGTCAAGACGGGAAAATCCTCCTCCCGAAAATCCTTCTGGCTCACCTCAGCACCACCAACAACACTCCGTACAATGCGGAACTCACCGTCCGTGATGTGCTGGACCAGAACGACTACCACAAAAACATCAACTTCAAAATGGGCGTGGCCGCAAAAAATCAGGTAAGCCCATGGATTGGATTCTAGCCTATGAATATCAACATTATCTGCATCGGTAAGTTAAAAGAAAAGTACTGGCAGGCCGCCGTGGCCGAATACACCAAGCGAATCGGTGGCTACGCTCGGATTCAAATCGTGGAACTGAAAGAGGCGAAGCTGCCGAAGAACGCATCCATCGCCGACGAAGCCCAGGTGATGGAAAAGGAAGGGGAGTCCATCCTCGCCAAAGTCAGCGACAGCGATTACGTCATCGCCATGGAAGTGGAGGGAAAGATGCTGGACTCTGTGGAGCTGTCTCGGCAGCTGAGCCGGACCTTCGACAGTGGGCACTCCACCGTGGACTTCATCATTGGCGGAAGCCTGGGCCTATCCCCTGCTGTCAAGAAACGGGCGGACTTCGGCCTTTCCTTCAGCCGAATGACTTTTCCCCACCAGATGGCTCGGGTCCTTCTGCTGGAGCAGGTGTACCGCAGCTTCAAGATTATGAACAACGAAACATATCACAAATAGAAAAGGAACGGTACCTTCCCGCGTAAATGGGTCTTGCAGAATCATTTGCGCGGGAAGGTACCGTTCTTATGTAAAACGTTCTTGCGTAAGAATGAAGAAAGATTGACCGCAGGTGCAGACGGCGGAAGCAAGGGAGGCGGGACGGCGCCGTCAACATGGTGTGCGTTCACCTAGAGGAAACCGCAGGCTGTTGACGGCGGAAGCAAAGACGGTGGCCCGGCGCCGTCAAAAAGGTGTGCGTTGGCCTGGAGGAAACCGCAGGTCGTTGACGGCAGAAGCAAGTGAGACGGCCCAGCGCCGTCAACGCAGTGTGCGTT
>JBNMGJ010000020.1:0-15734 GCA_050872185.1 Mogibacterium sp. | reverse complement strand
GGGATTGCCTGTGGAAAGCGCCATCGAAAAGCTCGCCGGTATCCGCTGCGGATTCAAAGATACTTCCTGTCCGGACCAGCTATCCAAAGCCCTTCGGTCCATGGAAGAGGAAGCGTAGAAATTCATCTTGCGAAATTGATTTTCTTATGCTATAATGAGACCGCTGTTTCAGGCAGCGGCATATGGAGAGGTACCCAAGAGGCTGAAGGGACTGGCTTCGAATACCAGCAGGCGGGTAATTCCCGTGCGGGGGTTCAAATCCCCCTCTCTCCGCCATTGAGAATCGTGATTCCAGATGGGGTCACGATTTTTTCATGCCCAGAAATCCTTTGCTACCAGGGTTCCATTCTGATAGAAGTAGAATTTTGACTTGTCGAACGCCGTATTCCCTTGTTCCATCTTCTGATCAATTGCCATATCCTCCATCTCGAAAGGAGCTCTCGTAACTCGCGTCACAAGCTGGAATGCATATGCGCACATGGAATCATCCCCGCTTCGTTTACCCGCATTATGCAGACTCTTGATTCGATTGAGCACATCGATGGACATAATATAAGGAACTCCAAGTTGCTTGCATACCTTCTCCTTCTGACTCGGGGTATGGATTCCATACTTCTTCTCTAATTCGTCATAATCATTCATTTTGGTCATCATTATCGCCCGCCATACCACTTTCTCCGACGTCTTAACATCCGCTGCCATCATCGCCATGACCAATGCTTCCATTCGCTTCTCCATCTTCATGTAATAGGTGCACAAGTTGATATAGCATTCGGAGATATCCTCCGGGGTAAAAGCAAGTTCGAAGGCCTGCCGAGTAACTTCCGAAAAGCTATCATAATCTCCATATCGCCGATAGATTTCAGCATATTCCAAAGCAATAGAAGCACTACCTGGGTTCCAACGCAGTGCCTTCTCCAGTGCGTCAATGGCCTCCTCGTCCCGTCCATTCAGGAATAACAACCTAGAGTAGGTTCGATACATCTCCGCATAGTTGTGGGGAGCCATTCGAAAGGACATGTAAGGATCCACCTTATCCACACACAGCACCTGCTCGAACATCTCATTGAAAGAATAATAATCAATTCCCTGGGTCGCTTCTAGCAGGTGATTCTCTTCTTCTTGCTTCTTGATCAATGCCTCCATCAAAATGCATGCGTATTCGTACTCTTTCGCATCCGCACACCGCTGAATCGCGCTCATCATCAACGCGTACTCTGGATCCTGTTTCATCTGCAATTTCGGTGTTCCAGATAGATAATTCTTGAGTTTCTGAAACATAGAACCTCCTTGTCTCAAAGTCGTCTTTAACTAATTCTACCCAATCTAGTGCCATTATATCATTTACGAATATTTCGAAAAAGGAAAATATTTAACCATTAATCTTTTCATCTTATCAACCTCTGAATATTCTCTTCAAATATGTAATTATTTTTCACTTTCTTGTTGTAACGTTATACATAATTCTGTATAATTAAACAAATCGCTATTCACTACGATGTTTTAAGAGAGGAATACAATTATGGAACATAAGAGTAACATCGCTAAGTTCGTCGTTCCATCCCTGGTGGGCGTTTTTCTATTCATGATTCCCATCAAGGTCAATGGAAGTTGGACTATCATGGTCAAAGTCATTTCCGACTGGATATCTGGAATCATCGGAAGTTATTTACCGGCCCTCTGTCTTTTTATCCTGACTGTTTCTGCGATTCTATGCCTGATTGCATTTAAGAAGCCGAAATTCATCATGGACCGGCCTCTTCTCCGAGATGCCTTCTGCTGTAGTCCCATATGGGCTGCAACCCGGGTCCTGGGCTGCGTCTTCTGCTGGCTCACTTTCTTCGGTGCCGGACAGGAGTCAGGTCAGGGCATTCTGGCCGCCATCACCGGTGCTGACCAGGGAGGTCTGGCGCTGGATCTGATTGTCGGCCTGGTTATGGTCTTCCTGATGGCGTCCTTCCTGCTTCCCCTTCTCCTAGACTTCGGTCTTCTGGAATTCGTAGGCGCCTTGCTAACGAAATACATGCGTCCCCTCTTCAAAGTTCCGGGCCGCGCGGCTGTCGACTGCATCACTTCCTGGATTGGAGACGGAACACTGGGCGTTATGCTTACCTGTAATCAATATGAAGGCGGATATTATTCCACCAAAGAAGCTTCCATAATCTCTACATGCTTCTCTGCCGTATCCATCACTTTCTCCATGGTGGTTCTGGCACAAGTGGATTTGACTCAGTACTTTGGCATCTATTACTTGACCATTTGTTTTGTGGGGATTGTCTGTGCCATTATATGTCCGCGCATCTACCCCCTCCGCCGGAAACCCAACGATTACCTGATTCCTGGAAAAGCCATGCCCGAGACCTTACCGGAAGGATACCGAAACTCCAAAGAGTATGGACTCGATCTAGCCATGAAGAGAGCGGACGCCCACCAGGGAATCACCCAATTCTTCAGCAACGGTGCCAAGAACTGCCTCAACATGTGGTTCGGTGTTCTTCCAACGGTCATGTGTATCGGTACGGTGGCACTCCTGATTGCAAACTACACACCACTGTTTGATTGGTTGGGAATGCCGTTCCGCCCCCTCCTGCAACTCTTGCAGGTTCCGGATGTGAACGCGGCAGCCTCTACCATGGTGGTAGGATTCACCGACATGTTCACCCCTTCCGTTATCATCGCCGGGGCTCATGCGGTGCCAATGACGAGATTTATCGTGGCCGTGGTTTCCGTTACCCAGGTGCTGTTCCTAGATGAAGTTGGCGGATTGATTCTGAGCTCAAAGCTTCCAATCAACGTCTTCGAGCTGTTCGTCATCTTCCTGGAAAGAACTTTGATTTCGCTAGTTATCGTATGTCCGATTGCTCACCTCTTGTTCTAATCGGATGACTGCGCTATACTTGAACGAGATTGATACTGTTATCTACGGTTGAAGAGAAAAGGAGATTTACATGTTTCGTAAAATGAGACGATTTAAACAAGAGCTTTCCGAAGAAGACTGCAAGAAGGTTCTGAGGGAAGAGCTTCGCGGAGTTCTGAGTGTCCTGGGTGATGATGGTTATCCATACGGGCTCCCGATTGATTTTTACTACGATGAGGAGACGAACAAAATTTATTTCCACGGAGCCAAGACTGGCCACAAGATGGATGCCATCCAGAACTGTGATAAGGTTTCCTTCTGTGTCTATGACAAGGGGTATCTCAAGGACGACGACTGGGCGCTGAACATCCACAGCGTCATCTGTTTCGGCCGAATTCGGCCGGTTTCGAACACGGATGAAATTCTGGAAAAGCTCCGTGAAATGACCCGGAAAGCCTACCCGAATGAGGAAGAGGTGGAGAAAGCCATGCAGGAAAGCGTTCATGCCGTTCAGATGCTGGAACTCACCATTGAACACATGAGTGGTAAACGGGTGAATGAGAAATAGATTATAAAACGCACCGTCGAACGCACAATTGTCTATGAAAAATCCCCCAAGTAGTTCCGGTTATCCGTGTCTACTTAAGGGGATTTTTATTGAGCTTATTATTATAATCCCATTATTTCCTTTTTCTTTGTATTAAACTCTTCTTCAGAAAGAATTCCAGCATCAACAAGTTCTTTTAGCTTTTTCAAAGCATCAATCTGCTGATCCAACGAAATGATAGGACTCTGTTCCTTCGGAGCACACGCGGGATTAATGGTTTGCGCCATATTCATACCCATAATCATATTTCCACCTTCTCCTAAACCATGATTTTGAATTCCTTGAGAAATTTTCTGTTGGGCAGCAATATTAGATGTTCTCTGTGATACATCCTCATAAGCTTTCATACTCATCTTGTTTGCTGAATACTGTTTAACAAGTTCCCTTGAATCTTCGGTAAACTCAATATTTTCAATTGCTACTTGAACTATCGAAAACCCAAATCTTTCAGGCCAGGTTCCAGCATTATTGCTATCTTTTATTATAGCCTGAGCCAGCGTGTTTGCTTGAGACGGTAATTGAGAAATTCTATATGTATTAGACATTGAATTTAGTGCTACGGTAAAAGACTGTAAAAACTCAGACAAAATCTGCGAACGGACTTTCATGTCATCAAAAGTGTAATACGTCACATTAGCAGGAACAAAGTTTCGTATAAACCTTACAGCATCTACAACCTTAATAGTAAAAGACCCATATGCAAATATTTCCAGATCTGTACCATAATAATGGTCATTATAAACTTGTGCTCCCTTTGTACCAAATTTAATACCTCGAATTTCTCTAAGATTTACAAAAGCAATTTGTTTACTGTCAGATGTAATTCCACCATAGCCGATTCTATCGGAAACTTGATTAAATATAGATTTTTTTATTCCGTCTTCATTAAATATACTTTCTTGTCCATTTTGATATTCAAATCCACCTGCTTCAGTAATAATTTCCTCAATTCCAGACTGGTTAAAAATAAAGGCGGCCGTATTCTCTGGAACGTAAATTTTTGAGCCATTCGTAATAATACCCTCTGAGCCTCTATAGTTCGAACCTCTTCCATTATTAAAAGACTTTTGTACAGCTGGTATGACAGCAGCATGTTCGTCAAAACTTCCTGCTGTAAATATATCTTTCCATTGATCTGCAAAAGTACCACCAATTGCTCCACTGAAGGCTTTAACGATTCCCATTTTTCTAATCTCCTCCATTTATAATGTTTGATCTGTATCGCAATATTTACAGTGTATTAGCTGTCCTTTATATCCAATCAAAGGCGCAGAACACGAAATGCACTTTTTATTTATTATAGTCTTTGCTTTTTTCTTTCCTAATTGGAAGTTGACTCCCATTTCAGACATAGCATCGTTGACAACGCCTTTCAATTTTCCCATTAGGGTCTCATGATCATCAATATCTCCAATGTCATATCCAAGCATATTGCTTATTTCTTTAATCCACTTTTTTATTGTTGATTCATTATTTGAGCGAAAACTGAAGGACTCACTTCCATTTACAAGATAAATTTCCAATACTGGAATTCCATTTGACTTTTTCCCTTGCATAACTGGAGAATATTCATTCACCTTTTTTAACTGATTCAGCGGATAACAAAAAATATCCTTTGTTTTTCCAAAGACACCTTTATTAACACAATATATATTTTTAGTTGTTAAATACAACTCATCAGTATAAGCATTTCCATTATGCGCTACTGCGACTTCTTGTAATATCATTGCTTCATCTGGTTGTAATTGAATTGTAGGCATATGTATTCCTCCTTTGTTAATTTTGCCTTGGTCAAGCTCTTTTGTAACACCTGCGTCTAACCATTGCATAAAAACCTCTTCTCATAACGTGTCATATATCCATTATGAGAATGTGGGCGTATCTGGTTGTACCAACCGTATTCGAATTTTGAAACTGCGTTATCCGAATCCTGGATTATCTCAAAATGATACTGGTAAATCAGTTCAACCTTCAAGATATTGTAATAACGCTCCATCGGTGCATTATCGCAATGGTGCTGTCCATCCACGGGCTGTTAACGCTTGCAACCACGCTTCTGTCATACAAATTTCTCCTACTTGATTCTCTCATTAAATTATATCATCACCCCCCCCAGTGTTAACCCATTATAATTAGATATTCTATATCAAAAATACACTATCGATCTATTGCAAGAAAAGTTCGCCTTGTGTCGATTCCGAATCAAAATCAATAAAAAAAGTGAGTGTCGTACTTATCTTTGAATACAACACTCTCTTTCCAATATTTTGAGCTATTTGAATCATCGGAATTCTATATCTAAAATTGCTCTTTTTCCAGCATCCGCTTCAGATACTGTCCTGTATAAGAGGCATCACATTGAGCCACCGCTTCCGGCGTTCCGGTAGCTACGATGGTACCACCGCCATCGCCCCCTTCTGGTCCCAGGTCGATGATGTGATCCGCACATTTGATGACATCCAAGTTGTGCTCGATTACCAGAACTGTATTGCCGTCATCCACCAGTCGGTTCAGCACGTACATGAGCTTGTCCACATCGGCGAAGTGCAATCCCGTTGTCGGCTCATCCAGAATATACAAAGTTCGACCTGTACTCCGCTTGGATAATTCTGTGGCCAACTTAATTCGCTGGGCTTCTCCGCCGGACAACTGCGTGGATGGCTGTCCTAATTTGACATAGCCCAGTCCCACTTCATCCAATGTTTTAAGATATCGCTCAATGGATCCCTGATTGGCAAAGAACGGCAGAGCCTCCGAGACGGACATATCCAGCACTTCGGAGATGTTTTTACCCTTGTATTTCACTTCCAGCGTTTCGTGATTGTACCGAGCGCCGCCGCAGACTTCACATGGGACATACACGTCTGGAAGGAAGTGCATCTCCACCTTCGTGATACCGTCGCCTCGGCAGGCTTCACAGCGGCCGCCCTTCACATTAAAGCTGAAACGGCCCTTGGAATAACCCCTTACCTTCGCCTCCGGCATCTGGGCGAACAGATCCCGAATGTGATCGAACATGCCGGTGTATGTCGCCGGATTAGACCTTGGTGTTCTTCCGATTGGAGACTGATCGATGTCGATGACCTTATCAAAGTTCTCAATTCCCTGAATCTCTCGGAATTTGCCCGGAGTCTCTTGGAGATGGTTCGTCACTCGTGCAACGCCTTTGTAGATAATCTGGTTCACCAAGCTGCTTTTCCCAGAACCGGAAACGCCGGTGACGCAAACCAATTTTCCCGCTGGAATCTCCACATCGATATTCTTGAGATTGTTCTCTGCGGCACCCAGCACACGAAGGCTAAGCCCATTTCCATCTCTCCGCTGCTTCGGAACTTCAATCTTCCGAACGCCGGATAGGTATTGCCCCGTGATGGATTCCTTACAAGCCTTGATATCTTCCACCGTTCCCTGAGCGACTAGCTGGCCCCCGTAGATGCCGGCCCCTGGTCCGATGTCGATAATGTGATCCGCCGCGTACATGGTATCCTCATCGTGTTCCACCACAATCAAGGTATTCCCCATGTCCGTCAAGTTCCGCAGTGCCTGTAATAATTTGTCGTTATCCTTCTGGTGAAGTCCAATGCTAGGCTCATCCAGAATATAGAGAACGCCGACCAATCCCGATCCGATCTGTGTGGCCAGACGGATACGCTGAGATTCTCCTCCAGACAAAGTACCGGCCGCACGGGAAAGAGTAAGATATCCTAACCCCACATTCCGAAGGAAGGAGAGCCGGTCCACGATTTCCTTGGTAATCAACCGTGAAATAGTTTTCTCTCGCTCTGTCAGTTCCAGATTCTGGAAGAAATCCAGTGCCTGAATCACAGACATATCCGTAATCTCAATAATGTTCTTTCCGCCCACGGTGACGGCAAGCACGGTATCCTTAAGCTTCTTCCCCTTACAAGTCGGGCATTCCGCCTCCGTCATCATGGCTCCAATCTTCTCCCGGATGTACTCCGATTTGGATTCACCATATCGCCGTTCCAGGCTTGGAATAATTCCCTCGAAGGTGTGATTCATGTGGGAAACCCGTCCGCTCTTGCTGGTGTATGTATATTTGAGCTTCCGCTTTCCGGTTCCATAGATTAACTCCTTCTTGAAATCCTCCGGAAGCTCCTTGTAGGGCTTCGTGATATCCGTTCCATGATCGATGGCCAGCTGCTGCAGCATCTGGCGATAGAAACCCATGGCATCCATGCTGGCAAATACATTTCCCATAGCGCCTTTGACCAGACTCTTGTTCTCGTCGCTTACCAAGGATTCCGGTTTGATTCGAAGAGTGAACCCCAGTCCCGTACAGGTTTCACAGGAACCGTAGGGCGCATTGAAGGAGAACATTCTCGGCTCCATTTCCTCAATACCGATTCCGTGTTCCGGACAAGCCAAATGCGTGCTGAAAGTCTCCGCTGTTTCGGTTCGACTTCCGTCTTCCTGGGTCTCGGCGAAAATCACGTTCACCAACCCTTCCGCTTCCCGGATGGCCAACTCCACTGCTTCCGCCACACGGCTCCGATTGTCCTCCTTGATCACGATACGGTCAATGGCAATCTCAATATTATGTTTCTTCTTCTTATCTAGAAGAATTTCCCCGTCATCCAGGCGGTGCATCTCACCATCCACCCGAACACGGGTGTAACCATCCCGCTGAATTCGGCCGAACACCGCCTTATGTTCCCCCTTCCGGCCCCAAATGACCGGTGCCAACACCGTCAATCGGGTGCCGATTCCGTGATCCATAATTCGATCTACAATGCTGTCCACGGACTGACTGGAAATCTCTCGTCCGCATACCGGACAGTGTGGAATTCCAATTCGGGCATACAGAAGTCTCAGATAATCGTAGATTTCCGTCACAGTCCCCACCGTGGAGCGAGGGTTCTTATTGGTAGTCTTCTGGTCAATGGAAATAGCCGGCGATAACCCCTCAATGACTTTCACATCCGGCTTCTTCATCAGTCCTAAGAACTGCCTTGCATAAGCAGAAAGGCTTTCTACATATTTCTTCTGCCCTTCCGCATAGATTGTATCGAAAGCCAGGGAAGATTTGCCGGATCCGGACAGCCCAGTGAACACCACCATCTTATCTCTTGGAATCGTTACATCCAAATTCTTCAGGTTGTTCTCACAGGCCCCTTTGATTACAATATTCTTCTCCATGAATATTCCTCTCTAGTACTTCTTATCTATTGTTCTCTTCTATCCTAACAGAAATATTTAATTACTTCAAAATAAGTTTTAAACTAGTATACCATCATCGTCTTATTTGTGCAAACATTTGTTCTTATTTGGTTAATGTTTTCCTTGTATCCTTCTTCGAACTTGACATCTCCTTCGAAAAGAGGGATAATGTTTGCATATTTATTATTTTTTATGTATTTTTATTTACATTTTTTCTGCGTCATCCACCGCAAAAGGGATTATAATGGTAACGTTATGTTCAAGGATTACAACATAGCATTCATATAGAAAGGGTACTAGAGATTATGAAAGTTTTTATTGACGGAAGTTACGGCACCACCGGACTTCGCATTCACGAGCGCCTCAAGAATCGCTCGGATATTGAGTTAATTCAAATTCCTTACGAAAATCGTCACGATGACTCCGCTCGGCGGAATGCCTACAAGGCGGCGGAAATTGTTTTTACCTGCCTTCCAGACGATGCCGCAAGGGAAGCGGCGGCCATGGCAGATTCCTGCGATGTACGCCTGATTGACGCCTCCACCGCACACCGAACCGCCTCGGGATGGACCTATGGTTTTCCGGAAATCACCGGTGCAGACACCATTCGAAACTCCAATCGCATCGCCAACCCGGGCTGTCACGCCAGCGGCGTGAACGCACTGCTCTCCCCCCTGGTTCAGAAAGGCATTCTCCCGCGGGACACCCTGCTCTCCTGCTTCAGCATCACAGGATATTCCGGCGGTGGTAAAAAAATGATTGGTCAGTATGAAGAGTCCGGCCGGGATTCCCTGCTGGACGCACCGAGAATGTATGGACTTAGCCAGAAGCACAAGCATCTTCCGGAAATCGTGGCTGTAAGCAGCCTTGCTTCCGAGCCGGTGTTCTGCCCGATTGTTTCGGACTACTACAGCGGCATGGAAACCATCATTCCCCTGTTCCACAGTCAAATTAAGGGAAGTGCCGAAGATATTCGCGAGACTTATCAGAACTTCTACACTGGTCCCCTGGTGAAATACACACCGAATGCAGATGAGAATGGTTTCACCTCTGCCGGTTCTATGTCGGGACGAGATGACATGGAAATCTCCGTCTACGGAAATGCGGACCGGATTCTTCTGGTGGCTCGCTTTGACAATCTGGGCAAAGGCGCCTCCGGTTCCGCCATTCAGAATCTGAATCTGATGATGGGAATTGACGAGACGACGGGGCTGAACCTAGGAGGTGTTTCTCTTGAAGATTAAGTATATTTCCGGTGGAATCTGTGCTCCCACCGGTTTTAGCGCCGCTGCCACCCACTGTGGCGTCCGGCCCAACAAGAAGAAAAACGATATCGCCATTATCTTAAGTGATACCAACGCAGATTGTGTCAGTGCAGGTCTATACACCACTAACCACGTGAAAGCCGCGCCGGTGCAGCTAGACATTGAGACGGGACGGAGTGGTCATTGCCGCGCCATCTGCGTGAACTCCGGCATCGCCAATGCCTGTGCCCCGAACGGCATGAAACACGCCAAGGAAATGCAGGAAGCCGCTGCCGAAGCCCTGGGACTTTCCCCCAACGAGGTGCTGGTAGGGTCCACGGGAATCATCGGAAAAGAACTGAACATTCACCGAATTCGAGAGGGAATTCAGGTGGTTTCGGCCAATCTGGAGCATTCGGAGGATGCCTCCAACGAAGTGGCCCGGGCCATTCTCACCACAGATACCTTCAAGAAGGAACTGGCCTGCCGCATGAACATCGGTGGCAAAACCATCACTTTGGGCGGAATCTCCAAGGGATCCGGTATGGTTCATCCGAACATGGGAACCACGCTAACCTATCTGACCACGGATTTGGCCATCACCGCCACCATGCTTCGTCAGGTGCTGAAAGAAGTGTGCGACGTCACCTTCAACCGGGTCAGCATCGATGGAGAAATGTCCACCAACGATTCCTTGATTATTCTGGCCAACGGCCTGGCGGACAACGATATTATCGACCGAGAGTGTAAGGAACTGGATCAGTTCAAAGAGGCTCTTCTGGACATCTGCACCAAGTTTGCCCGCATGATTGCGAAGGACGGTGAAGGAGCCAAACACCTGGTAACCTGCACGGTACAGGGCGCCTCTGACGAGGAAGAAGCCGTCACCTTGGCAAAATCCGTCATTCGTTCCACGTTGACCAAGACGGCAATTTTCGCCAACGACGCCAACTGGGGGCGCATCATGGTGGCCATGGGATACTCCAATATTTCCTTCAATCCGGAACACGTGCAGATTGATTTTATTTCCGAATCCGGACAGATTACGGTATGCCGGAACGGTGTTGGCGTAGAAATTGATGAGGACTACGCCTCGGAAATCCTCGGTGAAGATGAAGTGACCATCCTCATCACCATCGACAACGGGAATGCCTCCGCCACCTGTTGGGGCTGTGATATAACCTATGATTATATCAAACTGAATGGAAGCTACCGGAAGTAACGCCGGACAGCCTGGCTGAACGTACTTGCTTTTACCGTATTATAAGGGATTTATGAGATTATATTAGAAAAAGAGAAAGGGTTATTATGATTGACATCAAAGAACTAGATCAACAGTATATTACCGGAACTTATAACCGGTTCCCGATTACCATTACATGGGGTAGCAATGACATCGCCTACGGAGACGATGGAAAAGAGTACATCGACATGGAATCCGGCTACGGAACCAATTCCTTCGGCTTCTGCGACCCGGATTGGACGGCGGCGGTGGAGGAGCAGCTTCACAAAGTCCAGCACACTTCCAACCTCTACTATACCGAGCCATGCGCACACCTCGCCGAAATTCTGTGCAAGCGGACGGGCATGGCCAACGTGTTCTTCGCCAACTCCGGCGGGGAAGCCAACGAGTGTGCCCTGAAGGCCGCTCGGCGCTATCAGCATCTACACAAGGGACCGGATTGCTTCGAAATCGTTTCCATGCAGAACAGCTTCCACGGCCGAAGCTACGGTGCCCTGTCTGCAACGGGAAATCCTCACTACCACGAAGGTTTTGAGCCCCTGGTTCCGGGATTTCATTACGCAGAGTTCAACAACCTGGAAAACGTAGACTCCCTCACCAGCAAAGAACACACGGCAGCGATTATTCTGGAGTGCGTCCAGGGCGAAGGTGGAATCAATGTGATGACAAAGGAATTCGCAGAGGGCATCCTGAAAATCTGCAAGGAGAAGGATATTCTCCTCATTTGCGATGAAGTTCAGGCTGGAAACGGCCGTACCGGCACCTTCTATTCCTATGAACAGTTCGGCCTCCATCCGGATATCGTCACCACCGCCAAAGGTCTGGGGGGCGGCCTTCCAATCGGCGTCTGCATGTTCAACGAGAAAACCCAGAATGCTCTGGCTCCTGGCACCCACGGCACCACATTCGGAGGAAATCCAGTGGCCTGCGCCGGTGCTATCAGCATCCTGGAACGCATGGACGAGGATTTTCTGGCAGAGGTACAGGCGAAATCCAGTCTGGTGATGGAAGCGCTGGCCGATGCTCCTGGGGTTGCCAAAGTCGGGGGTCTGGGCCTTATGATTGCCATCACCCCAGCGAATCCGGAGAAGAAAACTGCTTCCGACATTGTGAACCAGTGCCTGGAAAAGGGGGTTCTCTGCATCACCGCAGGACCGAACGGGAAAAAAGTTCGTCTCCTCCCACCTCTCACCATTACGGTAGAACATCTCAAGACGGCGCTGGCTGTTCTCCAGGAGGCTTTCGCCAATTAACGAAATATTTGTGTAAAAGAAGGCAGGGGCTACGCCCCTGCTCTCTTTGTATTCTTCGGTCCGAGAACTTCCTACGCTCTGGAACTGCTTCGAAGTTCGAAAAGAAGGTCTCGAAGTTCCGCGGCTCGTTCAAACTGCAAGTCCTTCGCGGCTTGCTTCATTTCCTTCTCCATCTTCCGGATGGTTTCCTTCAGTTCCTTCGTGGTCATTTCCTTCGGATTCTTGAACTCGTTCTCCCCAGTATACTCTGAGGTGGTGGTGGCAATTTCTCGAATTGGTTTCACAATAGTCTTCGGGACAATTCCATGTTCTTCATTATACGCATTCTGAATCTCCCGCCGCCTCTTGGACTCCTCAATGGTGTATTTCATGGCCTTGGAAATGCGATCCGCATACATGATAACTCGGCCCTTGGAATTCCGGGCGGCACGCCCTACGGTCTGCATTAGAGAGGTCTCCGTACGAAGGAATCCTTCCTTGTCCGCATCCAGAATGGCCACCAGTGATACCTCTGGCAAATCCAGTCCCTCTCGGAGAAGGTTGATTCCCACCAGAACATCGAACTTACCGAGTCTCAGGTCCCGAATGATTTCCAGTCGTTCGAAATTATCGATGTCCGAATGCAGATACCGCACGCGAATGCCCTGGTTCTCTAGATATTTGGAAAGGTCTTCTGCCATCCGTTTGGTAAGGGTGGTAATCAGCGCTCTCTCCCCGGCCTCTGTCGTCTTGTAGATTTCGGAGAGGATATCATCGATCTGCCCTTCCGTCGGCCGCACGTCGATTAGAGGATCTAGTAGTCCCGTTGGACGGATGATCTGCTCTGCCGTTACTCCGTGAGACTGCTCCAATTCATACTGAGCGGGTGTGGCGCTAACGTAGACGGTTTGTCCCACCAGTTCGTTGAACTCCTCGAATTTGAGAGGACGGTTGTCCAGTGCCGACGGGAGCCGAAAACCGTATTCCACGAGAGATTGCTTCCGAGCTCGGTCCCCGTTGTACATGGCCCGCAGCTGAGGAAGCATGGCATGAGATTCGTCGATGATGGTCAAAAAATCTCCTTCGGGAAAATAATCCAATAGCGTATAAGGCCGTTCTCCCGGTTCTAAGAAGTTCAGATGCCGGGAATAGTTCTCAATTCCTTTGCAGGTGCCGATTTCCATCATCATCTCCAAATCGTAGTTGGTTCGCTGTTCCAGTCGCTGAGCCTCTAACAGCTTTCCATTGTCCCGGAACCACTGAAGCCTCTCTGCCAGTTCGGCCCGAATGGATTTCGCCACCAACTTCATATCCTCCTGATTGGTTACGTAATGGGAGGCTGGAAAGATGGAAATATGGTTCCGGGTTGCGGTGATTTCACCGGTAACCGGATTCATTTCTTTGATGGCATCAATTTCGTCACCGAACATCTCTACACGGACCGCTTCTTCCCCGCCGGCCGGATAGATGTCCACAATATCTCCTCTTACCCGGAAAGTTCCTCGGTGGAAATCCATATCATTTCGATCGTACTGCATGTCCACAAGCTGTCGAATCATCTCCGTTCGGTCAATTTCCATGCCCGGTCGAAGAGACAGAAGCTGATTCCGGTAAGACTTCGGACTTCCCAATCCATAGATGCAGGACACACTGGCTACCACAATGGTGTCCGGCCGCTCTAGGAGCGCCGCAGTAGCCGAGTGACGGAGCTTATCAATCTCGTCGTTGATATCGGCATCCTTTTCGATGTAAGTATCCGTGGATGGCACGTAAGCCTCCGGCTGATAATAGTCATAGTAGGAGACAAAGTATTCCACCGCATTTTCTGGAAAGAACTCCTTGAACTCTCCGTGAAGTTGTGCCGCCAAGGTTTTGTTATGAGAAATTACCAGCGTGGGTTTCTGCACCTTCTCGATAATCTTCGCCATGGTGAAGGTCTTCCCGGATCCAGTCACCCCCATCAGGGTTTGATGACGATTTCCTGCCAAGATACTGTCTACAATATGGTCCACCGCTTGGGGCTGATCCCCAGTCATGTCAAAATCGGAATGCACTTTGAACTTCGGCATGAATGATTCCTCCTGCTTTTTTCAAATGTCGTTTTCTTCTCTTACTTATTATACTATATCTATCGGAAAAGAACAGGCGTTTTGAACACTACGCAGAGAAAACCCGCCGCACACTTTCGCATGCGGCGGGTTTTCCGTTCAAGGATTGGGACATCACTTGTCTAACTTAATATCTTCGATAGCGGTATCGTAGATAGCTTTGACTGCGTCCTCCGGCTCACCGGTTACCTTCGCAACGATGATTGCAATAATCATGCTGGCGATGAAGCCCGGTACGATTTCGTAGATACCTGTAGAACTCATGCACAGAAGCCATGCAATATCTACTACGAATCCAGAGATAACACCGGCGATAGCACCCTTATAGTTGAAGTTTCTCCAGAACAGGGACAGCAGGATGGTCGGTCCGAATGCGGATCCAAATGCGCCCCATGCATTCTCTACCAAGTTCATGATGGCCTGTGCGCCAGAACCCTTCGAGTTAGCAATCAGGAATGCAATCACTGCGATGACAACAACAACGATACGTCCTACCATCAGGGTTTCCTTCTCGGATGCATTCTTTCTCATCAGCGGCTTATACAAGTCGGAGGTGAAGGAACTGGATGCAACCAGGAGCTGTGAATCTGCAGTGGAGATGGATGCGGCGATAATTGCTGCCAGAAGCAATCCGGAGATTGCAGCCGGGAAGTATTTCCTTGCCATTACCATGAAGACGGTCTTCTGTGCACCCAATTGGGAGTAGCTCATCGGCAATGAGCATTCTTCCGAAGTATGCAATCAGCACTGCGGATCCCAGAGAAATGATTACCCATATAATCGCAACGATGGATGATTTCTTAATCATGGAAGGTTTCTCAATGGACATGAATCGTACCAGAACATGTGGCATACCGAAGTATCCAAGTCCCCAGCCCAGTCCGGAGATGATGTCCTTCCAGCTTGCATCAAACAACCCAGTTCCGAATACACAGGTTACGATATCTCCCGATGCATCCTTGTATTCGTATACATTGTTCAGAAGGCTGGTATCCAGATTCTGATGAGTCGCAACGATTACAATCGGAATCGCCATCAGGGCTGCCATCATCAGGAGCCCCTGGAAGAAGTCGGTCCAGCACACTGCTTTGAATCCACCAAAGAAGGTGTAGAATACGATAATCAGTGCGAAGATGGACATGGTTACCTTCGGGCTAACTCCTGGGAACAACATCTCAAATACGGATGTACCAGCAACGTATGCAGATGCAACGTAGATTGTGTAGCAAACCAGGAAGATCAGTGCACATATTACCTGCAGC
>JBNMGJ010000073.1:0-8655 GCA_050872185.1 Mogibacterium sp. | reverse complement strand
ACACTGGGCAGAGTGTTTGGCGCCCGTCGGCTGATTTTCCTGTTTCGGCGCCAACATTTAGCAGGGCGGTTGGCGCCCCTCGGCTGATTTTCCTGTTTCGGCGCCAACACTGGATATGTCCCTTGACGGCAGAGTCCCGGGGAACGGGATTCTGCCGTCAAGGGACTGCGAAAAAGTCCGACTACATCGAAAAGAAGGGGCCGCGCACTTTTCAGTGCGGCGGCCCCTTCTGCCGGATTCCGGCGCCTAATCGGAATCCTCTGTAAATCTATAAATCTCTTTTTACATGCTTCTGGATCGCTTGGTTGCGGCAGATACGCACTTGATGGTGGCAGCGCGGAAACCGCCCTCTTCCAGTACTTCGCAGCCCTCGATGGTGGTGCCGGCGGGTGATGTAACCATGTCCTTGAGCTGGCCTGGGTGCATTCCGGTATCTTTGAGGAGTTTTGCGGAACCCAGTACGGTCTGGATGGCTAGTTCGTAAGCCACGTCGCGGGTCAGACCTTCTTTGACGCCGCCGTCTGCCAGGGCTTCGATGAACATGGCCACGTAGGCTGGGCCGCCACCGGACAATCCGCAAGCGGCATCCAGGTCGTAGGTCTTGACCCAGGTGATGGTGCCTATGGATTCGAAGAGTTTGGTGGCAAAAGCACGCTCCTCTTCGGTTAAGTCGTTCTCCAGGCTGCAAGCGAAGGCGCCTTCAAACACCAGTGCTGGCGTGTTCGGGAGAAGGCGCAGGATGCGGAATTCTTTTGCCGCGGAAGCGTCCCTCAGCCGATCTACGGATACGCCTGGCAAGATGGACAGCATCGCCTTGTCCTGTAGGGCGCCCTTTGTCTGATCCATGGCGTCAATCATCTGCTGTGGCTTGACGGCCAGGAGAATCACATCGCTCTTTGCCGCCACCTCTTCGTCGTCCCGAACCACCTGCAGGCCGAAATCGGTTGCGGCCTTCCGTGCGGTTTCCTTAATATCGTATACGTACACATCTTCTTTCTCGATGACGCCGCTGAACACGGCTCCCTTGACGATGGCACTTCCCATGTTACCAAATCCAATTACTCCAAATTTCATTGCAATCCCTTCTTTCTGCTATTTTCTTAATGCTGTTTGCTCGCCAGTATTCCAGTGATTCCGCCTGCGATTCTAGTCTTCGATTCACGGTTCACGGTTCACGATTCCCAGTCTTCCTGGTGATTTTCCCAGGCTAGAACTTCTCGTCCTTGAAGTCCAGAATCCGGTCGAACTCCTCTTGCCCGAAAAGCTGGATGTAATCCGCCACCGCCTTCTCCCGGATGCTTTCGGCTTCCTCCGGAAATGCTTTTGCCAGCACGTCGGTGATGGTGTAATACATGTGGGCGGTGTGGTAGTCGAAATCGCGCATAGCGGAGGTTCCCAGCTCCTTCTTCTTCGCGTTCATCTTCGCCAGGTCTTCTTCCGTCAGCGGCTGTCCCCAATCGAACTCGCATCGCGGCCCGCCCCAACTCATGGTCGGGTAATTCGGGGTACAGACGAAGTCCGGACAGAAACCTTCGTAGACGGCTTTGTCCACGTTCACGCAATACTCTTTGCCGTACTCCAGAAGATCGTACTTCTTCCAGGCATCGCACCAAGCGCATTTGGCGATGTAGCTCTTCAAAGTCGGCTCGGTCTCATCGTAACCGAATTCCATCTGACCGTCGAAATCCGGTTTCCACTCGCCGTAAGCCTGATTGGTCCAAAGGGCAATGGGGTCCCCGTTGGCCCGAGCTCTCGCCGCCATCCGGGCGCCTCGCTCCTTGCCGTAGCGAATCATGCCCTCCTGGATGACCTGCCGACCCTCCTCGCCTTTCGCCTGAACCGTGTATTTACAGAGCAACGCGAAAATAATCGCCTGATTTTCAATTCTCAGCATTTGCCTACCTCCTCGGTTGCTTGATAGTTTCCACTATACTCCGTCCTGTCGAAACAATCAAGTTTTTCTAGAATTATTTATTCCTTTGCACTAAATTATATGCTTTTTGTAAAAATAATTCAATCCATGCCGGACGCGCCCGGTTGGAACCCGCCATATTCGTAGCAAATTATGAACGTCTCTTTCCGTACCATTCTTCTACGGCTTGGAGCAACACCTCTCGCTGGTTGCTCAATTCTCCGTTCAGGACTTTTTCTAAAAGAAGGTTCAATACATCACCGATTGCCGGACCCTGCGGGATTCCCAGGGCGAGGAGGTCGGTTCCTTTTACCGCAAGATCTGTGACCTTGAGGGCACCCTCTTCTTCTGCTACCTGCTCCACAATTCGGCGAAATTCATCGATGTGTCGAACGCGCTCTCTCCGGTACTCCGGCGCCTGAGACTGGACGTCGGCCCGTTCCAGGGCGATAAGGCGGAGGGTTTGTTCCTCCCCTAGCTGGCTGAGCTGGCGGCGGGCGTATTTGCAAGTCGGACTAAAGACCCTGCCGTGAACCTTCACCAGCTGGGTGACGGTTTCGATGGTCTTGCGGTCGTAGCGGAGACGCTTTAGGATGGTCTTCGTCATATCGGCGGAAACCTGCTCGTGGTGGTAAAAGTGGCCGCGGCCGCGGTCCTCCGTATAGCAGCGAGGCTTTCCGATGTCGTGGAAAAGGGCCGCCAGCCGAAGTTCCCGCGACCCCGGAATGTGCTCCACCACGTGGAGGATGTGCTCGTAGACGTCGTAGCAATGGTAGGGATTGTTCTGGTTAAAGTCAAAGGTTTCCGCCAGCTCCGGTATCACCTGGGCGAAAACATCCCGGAACTCCCGAAGAACCGGCGCCGGATTGGGGGCGGTCAAGGTCTTGTCCAGCTCCACTCGGATTCGCTCCGCGGCGATGTTCTGAAGAAGTTGGCGATTTCTGTGGATGGCTGCCGCAGTGTTCTCCTCAATCGAGTAGCCCAGTTGGGCGGCAAAGCGCAGGCCCCGCATAATCCGGAGAGCGTCCTCCTGGAACCGAGCATCCGGATTTCCCACCGCGGTGATGCGATGTTCTTTGAGATCCTCTTCATAACCGGCCACGCCCTGGATGTTGCCGTTCAGATCCATGGCCACCGCATTGATTCGGAAGTCCCGGCGGAGGAGGTCTTCTTTTAGCGAACGGGTAAAGGTCACACCATCGGGATGACGGCCATCGCTATAGGTTCCGTCCACCCGGTAGGTGGTCATCTCGTACAGCTCTCCTTGAACGATGATGCCAATGGTGCCGTGGGCTTTGCCGATTTCCTGGGTGGGGTAATCGCGGAAAACCGCTTCCGTCTCCTCAGGGGTGGCGCTAGTGGTGATGTCGCAGTCGGAAGGTTCTCTTCCAATTAATGTATCTCGGACGAAACCGCCCACCAGGTAGGCTTCGTAGCCGGCCCTTTCCAGGCGTTCCATGATTGTTCGGGCGCCGATTGGGATGGGGTAGTTGTTAGGCATTTGGGTCTCCTTTATTGCTTGTTTTTCAATAGCTTTCGCTGATCCTGAAGAAATTTCTTTGCATCTACATAGACTGGTTCCTCCCCTGCCCGTTCCAGAATGCTGTAACACGTGTCCTGGAATCGATTCATGTTAATCCCTCCATTTGCTGATTCGTATGAGGTGAGAAGGTTGTTTCCCAAGCAGAAGCCTAACTTCTCGTATTCTTCTGTTTTGTGCAGAAAATATCTTCGGTAGTTTCGCTGTTCGCTTTCATGGTACCACATTCCAAGGTGTTCCCAGATGTAGATTCTTTGTAAGAACGGATGCAATAACGTGAAATCTGGACGATAACATACACCGTCAATCCAAATAGGGAATTCATAGATTACCAAAAATCCCATTGAAACGAACATATCGTAAAGCATCGCCTCCACGCGGCTTCGTACTTTGGTTCCATCACAAGTTGTGGTCTTCAAATTCTCCGGATGCTCTATTGGATAAGCGTTTTTGATTCTCGTCATCTCTCGGATCCACTGGCTGCAGAATCTCCGATCTATGAAGTTGTTGTTAATGGTCTTCGGCTGATAGGCCTTTGGCAATTCCTGTTGAATCGCATCTAAGGAAATCCAACGAAACCCCTCTACCAAATTTTCCAATGCTCTAATGTTTCCATCCAATATCTCCAACATCGTGTTGCACAACTGAAATTCTTGAATGGCCATAACTGTTTCATTGGATTGATTTCCTAGATATTTCCGTTCCTTTCCCTTCCGACTATAATAATAAGTTTGGCCATTCTTACTGTTAAGTTCCAATCGATACGTTTCAAAGGATTGAACCTTGCTACGCCTCCGTTCGTACGTCCGTTTCATTTGCTTTTGCCGTTCCAATTCTTTGAGAACAACATTTTTAATAAGATAGTCCATACTCACCTCCCATGAGTATTATCTCATAAATAAAATTCCCCTTCAGTACACACTTGAGTTGATGAGTAGGTAAAATAAACCTGCGATGCAGTTGCGTTGACGGCATGATGCAGGTGAAGTCATCCGTGTTCGGTTTCCCCCGCACCCAATTGTGTTGACAGCATTGAGATTACCCTGCGCCACAATTGTGTTGACGGCGTTAAGATTACCCTGCGCCACAATTGTGTTGACGCGGTGATATGGTGGTGGGAGCAAGCGGGAAACCCTTTGTTTTCGGAGGTATCCCACCATAAGAATACCGTATTTCACTTATAACGAACCTACGACATGGTGGGATGATATGAATACATAAGGGTTTTCGGGCGACATCCCACCATGTTTCTTTCAATAGCAAACACGAAAAGCTAGAATTTCAGTTTTTTTTGTGGTGGGACGCGCCCATGGAATAAGGGAATCCAGACGGATTCCCACCACCATATCACCGCGTCAACACATTCGAGCATACAAAACGGCGGCATTCATAAAAACGGCAACGTGCATAGAAACGGCGCAAACATACGAACGATGACAAGCATAAAAAACGGCGGCAGCCGCATTCGCGAGAATGCGGCTGCCGCCTACTTTGTTTTGATTCTAGTTTCTTATCTTGTCTTTACCGACTTTGCCTTGGACCATGTGGAATAGTATTTCTTTCCTTTGACAACCTTGTAGGTACGAACTCTTGCGTAGTACTTTTTCTTCTTCGCAAGCTTCGTAATCTTCTTATGGTTGTGCTTGTATCCCTTGATGGTCTTAACCTTCGTGGACTTTCCGGTGAACTTCTTGGAAGTGCTGTACTGCACCTGATAGCCGGTTACCTGTGGTCCCTTGCGGAGCCACTTCACGGTGATGGCTTTCTTGCCTTTCTTCACGGACTTCAGGGTGGTCTTCTTCGGGTTGATTCGGAAGGTTGCTGTTGCGGACTTCTTGTTGCTCTTGAGAGTTACTTTTACCGTGTAGGTTCCAACTTTCTTACGGCCGCTGGAGTAGCTTACGGTATAGTCCTTGCTAGCGACTTTCTTTCCGTTCACTTTGACGGTTACGGACGGTGTCTTTGTCTTACCGTTGTAAGTGTAGCTTGTGCTGGAAAGGGTTACCTTTGGCGCTGCATTTACCGACGGATTGGTTGGAGTTGTCGGATCTGTTGGCTTCGACGGTTCCTCCTTGCTCTTGTACTGGATTACGTTGTTGTACAGGGAGATGGAGCCCATCTTGAATGTTACCAGTCCGTTGCTAACGGTGAAGTCCAGCTTGTGGAGGTCGCCGTTGTCATCGATGTAGTATACGTTCTCGACTTCTTTGCCTTCTGGAATGACTCTTGTGATTACAAAGTCCCCCGCGGAAAGCTTGGAAATCTCGGTTCTGTACATGTTGATGGCATCGATATCCACAACTTCGTAGTCTTTACCCTCCAGTGACGGAACTTTCTCATCGATCACCCGGTCGTTGATGTAGTAGCTTCCGGTTCCGAAATTCAGTCCGGTAACGGTGGTGTTGTTGGATGAGCCAATCATCTTGACGTCTCTGTCGTGCTCGGTTCCCTTGTCTACCAGGTAGAGGGCCCCTACGCTTCCGCAGCTGAAGTGGTTGTAGGTGTACTTTCCGGCACCGTACTCGGACTTGTCCTTAACGGTCAGCGGGAAGGACTCGATGCTGTAGCGCTCGCTGTCTACCAGAACCATGTAGTTGTAGTCTTCCATCAGGTCTGCTTCGATGTTACCATCTGCATCGCTGGTGGTTTCTACGGTGTCGTACTGGTTCACCAGTCTAACCTTGACGTTGCCCACGGTGCTCATGTCGCCGTCCTGGTCAACGTAGTATACTGGCATCTTGATGTGAACCCTTGCGGCATCCTCTGGCTTTGCCAGCTCGGTGGCACGCTTGGTCATGTCAAAGCTGGTAACATCTCTCAGCACACCCTTGTAGGTGGTCGGAGTGCCCCCATCGGTGGACAGCTTGATGTAGTAGTTGTCCATCTGGTACTGGCTGTCTTCCGCATAGACGATGTAGTGGTGATCCTTGTACATCTTTACGTCCGGAAGTACGCCGTTCAAAGACTTCACTTTTGCTTCCACGGTCTGAGTGGAGCTGTCGTAGAATACGAAGGTCACGTCTTTGTTCAGCGCAGCCACGCTGTTTCCGCTGACCTCGTTCACCTTCATACCCTTCAGAGTAACGATGTCCTTGTTGTAGATTACTTTAACATCCTCTGTGTCCTCGCAGTCATCGTCGGAGAACTTGTGGCCGGTGCTGTTGGTCTTGCCGTCGATTCTTTTAACATCCACATAGTTGTAGTTGAGTCGACCTTCCACATCTTCCACGTCGTAACCGTCCAGAACGGCCTGAGTCTTGCCCTGGCTGTCTGCTTCCCAGTGGAATGGGATGCCTCCCCGGTCTTTGTACTGCTTGAACAGCGGATTGCTGTCAAAATCAAGTTCGTATGTGTCGTTCTCGTCCAATGTCAGCAGGTACGGAACCTTCTCCTCACCGATGAGGGTCAGGTCACCTTCTCTGTTGTAGACGGTCTTGGACTTGCCGGTGTCCAGGCGGGTCAGCTTCCAAGAGAAGCCGCTCTCCGCATAGTATCCGTTGTCGGAAATCGGCAGGCTCATCCAACAGGAAGCTGGTCTTAGGCACGGATCCTGAGCGGTTTCCGTCTTCTTAACCACAATCTTGGTCACCTGATTTTCGTCGCCGTCGATTCCCTCGTCGTAATCGTACTGAAGCGGCAGCTTGTCGTTGTATCTTGCAAAAATACGCATCAGCTTCTTACTGTTGTACGCACCTACCACTTCGTGGGTCTTCCAGAACGGGTTGGTGGTGTCGAAACCAATCTTGTACTCGGTCTCCGAATTCATCTTGATGCCGGAAATCTTTCCGTCCTTAACCTTGTAACGGGTGTAATAATGCTGAACATCGTCCAGCAGAGACTTCATGTTGATGAGGTCCAGCTCCATGTTCTCAGAATCCGGAACCGGTGTTCCGTCTTCGTAGACTACCGGGATGTCAGCTACGGAAACTTCCTTGTCCTGTGGAACCGGGTCCGCTGCATCGTACTCTTTAATAACCAGCTCTCGAACTGGGCTAGTTACTTCCTGAGCTTCCTTGTCGTAGCCCATCAGGGTCTTGGAATCCGTCACGCCTGTCACGCGAACGTAACCGTCCTGCGCATAGGCCATTTCATAATCATAGGGGAAGTCCTCATCCGGATCATCCCAACTGATGCTTACCTTATACGGTACACCGGCTGCCAGCTTCACATTGGTAATCTTACCGTTCTTAACGGTGTAGTCCTCGCCCTCGGTGCTCTGATCACTTCTAGCAAAATTAAGCACGTGGCCATCTTCCACCGGCTTCCGGTTGGCATACCGTACTGTAACGGATGGAATAGTGACGGTCTCCTCCGCTGGATCTAATGCATCCATTTCCTTGATAACCAGCTTGGTAACCGCCTTTCCGGTGGCTTTCTTCGCGTCGTTATCGTAGCCCATCATGTACTTGGAGTTCTCGCTGACGATGACACGAACATATAGATCCTGTGCAAAAGCCATCTCGTAATCCCAGGAGAAATACTCGTCCGGATCATTCCAGCTAATTGCAATCTTATAAGGTACGCCGGCAACCAACTTCACATCGGAAATCTTTCCATCCTTAACAGTGTAAGTGGTTCCTTCATCGTCCATATCGCTTCGGAAGAAGTCTAGCTTGTGGCCATCTTCTACGGCCTTGCCATCGGCATAGGCTACCGGAATGGACTTGATGGTAACAGTCTTCTCTTCCTTGCTGTCTGCATCCTTATTGTCCGCATCCTTCTTACTATCGGAAGCATCTTCCTTGTCTGCATTCTCGTCCGCCTGGGCCTTCGGTTCGCTGACTTTCGGACTTGCTTTCTTCTCTGCGGCTTCGGACTTGCTTGCGCTTTCTGCGTTTTCCTTGTCCGCTGCAGCATTCTGTTCATCGGCATTGTTCTGCTGATTTTCCGTAGTTTCGTTCGCCGGGTTTTCCTGATTCGCTGCGTCCGAATCGGCGTACACCAGATTGAACGGCAGTGCGGTCAGCACCATGGCCAGCGACAGCAGAATCGCCGAGATTCTCTGCGTTCTCTTTCGCATTGTGTTCCTTTCTTTGTTCCCCAAATTTTATCACCAAATTTGTGGGTCAATCATTTTTTTCGTGGGATTGACATTACCACGATATAGATATTGTAACCCCTCCGCCAGCCTTGACATGAACCTCAGGCAATGTATTGGATAATTAACCCGACGGCGAAGAACTCAAGAACAGTTGTCAATTGT
>JBNMGJ010000263.1:0-2010 GCA_050872185.1 Mogibacterium sp. | reverse complement strand
TCTCCAGGCTCATTACGAACTCATGCATGCATGTGTGGTCGTATGCCATCGGATAGTAATCCTTCAGCTTCTCCATCATGTAGTTGGCGTTGAGAACAGCGTTCTTTGCCAGTTCTGGAACACCATCGGAGCCGATGGTCAGCAGATAGGTCAGGGCACGGATGCATACCAGGAAGTTTCCGTGGAATCCAGTCATATCTCCCAGGCTCTTCTCTGCACGGACAAATCCATCCTCTTCCGAATGAGTTCCCGGCATGAACTGAGCCAGAAATTCCTTGCAGCCAACTGGGCCTGCTCCTGGACCGCCGCCACCGTGTGGGGTGGAGAAGGTCTTGTGGAGATTCAAGTGGATGCAGTCGAATCCGATATCTCCCGGACGAACCAATCCGATTACCGCATTCAGGTTCGCACCATCGTAGTAGCACAGACCGCCAGCCTCGTGAACCAGGCGGGTGATTTCCATAATGTTGTCGTCGAAGATACCCACTGTATTCGGGTTGGTCAGCATCAAACCTGCGGTCTTCTCGCTGAGGTGTGCCTTCAGGTCATCCAGGTCAATCATTCCCTGATCGTTGGACTTGATAACCACAACCTTGAATCCCGCCATTGCCGCACTGGCCGGGTTGGTTCCGTGAGCGGAGTCTGGAATGATAATTTCCTTTCTCTGGTGCTCTCCTCCGGATTCGTGGTACGACTTAATCAGCAGAAGGCCTGTGAACTCGCCCTGTGCACCAGCCGCCGGCTGCAGGGTGATTCTGTCCATTCCGGTGATTTCTCCCAGATCGTGTTCCAGAATCTCCATGGCTTTGCAAGCTCCGTATACGGACCAATCCGGCTGAAGCGGATGGATTCCCGTAAAGCCTGGCAGTGCTGCCATCTTCTCGTTAATTCTCGGATTGTGCTTCATGGTGCAGGATCCCAGCGGATAGAATCCGTCGTTCACACCGTGGGCTCTCTTCGCCAACTCGGTGTAGTGTCTGCCCATTTCGTTCTCGGAAATCTCCGGCAGTTCTGCGTCCTTTTCTCTCAGTGCTACCTCCGGCAGCTTAATGTCTACATCGCATTCCGGAAAGATGTCCTGTCCGCGTCCCGGCATGCTTCTTTCGAAAATCAGTTTCATGCGCTGAACACCTCCTTTGCGATTTCCACAACATCATCCATGTCTTCCTTCGAATTCAGCTCGGTGCAGCACCACAGAATCTCGGTATCGCTGAGCTTAAGTCCACCCAGGATTCCAACATCTTCCAGTGCATCCAGCAGCTTGTCCGCATCTGGGCAAGTGGTGACGAATTCGTGGAAGAACTCGCCGTCATAAGCACGCTTCATGCCGATTTCCTCGAAGCAATCTGCCAGGTAGTGGGCCTTGGATGTGCAGAGAGTAGCCACCTTCTTGAGTCCCTTTGGACCGATGGTTGCCAGATAGATTCCTGCCTTCAGTGCACACAGTGCCTCGTTGGAGCAGATGTTGCTGGCTGCCTTCTCCCGGCGGATGTGCTGCTCTCTAGCCTGCAGAGTCAGTACGAAGCCTCTCTCTCCCTGAGAGTCCTTGGTCTCTCCTACCAGACGTCCTACGACCTTTCTCATATTCTTCTCAGTGGTTGCCAGGATTCCCAGGTACGGACCACCGAATGCCAGTCCCAGACCCAAAGGCTGTCCTTCTGCAACAACCACATCGGCACCGATTGCACCTGGAGTCTTGAGGACACCCAGGGAAATCGGGTTCACGCTCATAATCAGCTGTGCGCCTGCACCGTGAACGATTTCCGCCGTCTTATCTCCATCCTCTACGATTCCGTAGAAGTTCGGATACTGCATCAGGAAGCAAGCCGCCTTGTCGTCGGCCTCCAAAGTCTCCTTCAGTGCATCCAGATCCGTCTTTCCATCCTTGGCCGGAATCAGACGAACATCGGAGTCCTTACCGAAAGCATAGGTCTTGATTACGCTCAGGATTCTCTTGTCTACAGTCTCCGAAACATAAATCGTGGAATGCTTTCTGTCCTGCGTCATGGC
>JBNMGJ010000285.1:0-1512 GCA_050872185.1 Mogibacterium sp. | reverse complement strand
GGTATGGATTAAGAAAGAAAAGGGAGAGTACAATTCTTCGGTGAAGAAGTTCTTCACCCAGGAACAGCTGGCCGCCATCATGGACAGATTGGAAGCTTCTGAGGGAGATATGGCATTCATCGTCAGCGACCGCAAGAAAGTGGTATTCGACACATTGGGCTGGCTCCGTCGAAAGATTGCAGGACAGCTTGGAATGCTGGACGATAATCAGTTCAATTTCCTGTGGGTTGTGGATTTCCCGATGTTCGAAGAAGATGAAGAGGGAAATCTCAAAGCCATGCACCATCCGTTCACGCAACCGAAGTTGGATGAGCTTTACAAGTTAGAGGATGGAAACCTGCTGGATTTGAAGGCAGACGCCTATGACATCGTGCTGAACGGCGTAGAGCTAGGCGGTGGAAGTGTTCGTATCCACGACAAGGATCTGCAGGCGAAGATGTTCGAAGTGCTGGGTCTCAGCGATGAGGAGTGTCAGGAGAAATTCGGCTTCCTGATTGAAGCCTTCAAATACGGAGCACCGCCACATGCTGGACTGGCATATGGACTGGATCGTATGGTAATGCTGCTTCTGGGTGAAAAGAGCATCCGCGAAGTCATTGCATTCCCGAAGAACCAGAACGCGGAGTGCCTGGTCAGCGAAGCACCTGGCGTAGTGGACGAAAAGCAGCTGGAAGAGCTTGGAATTCAGGTCTGCACACCGGAACATGAATAGAATCGCGCTGTTCGGAGGCACCTTCGACCCCATCCATAATGGACACATCAATCTAGCGAAGACCGCGGTAAAAGAATGTAATCTCGATGAACTGGTTTTCGTTCCCAACTACATATCTCCCTTCAAGCAGGGAAGTTCCGTTACGCCGGGAACAAAGCGGGCAGAGATGATTCGGGAAATCCTTCCTCTTAACGATGCTTTTCGTTTGTCGTCTTATGAGTTGGAACGGGCAAGGCCCTCGTATACGTACGACACACTGTGTCATTTCCGGAGCCAGATGGAGGAGGCGGAGATTTCTTTTATCATCGGATTTGATTCGGTGCTTACCGTTGACAAATGGTATCACGGAGAGGATATTCTCCGAGAGTTTCCACTGATTACCGGCGTTCGGCCCCATGTGGCGACAGACGAGGGCTTTCGCCGAATTGAAGCGTATCGAGAGAAATACGGAAGCCGGATTCACGTCTTGAATCTGAAACCCTTTGATGCGTCTTCCACAGAAATTCGCCGAAGAATTCGATCAAAGGAAAGTGTAGACGGGCTAATCGCCCCGGAGGTTGAAGCATACATTGAAAGAAACAAACTGTATCGAGTTGAATGAACTGGATGAATACCTTAAGAAGAATTTGAAGCCCAGCCGATATCGCCATTCCATGGGCGTGGTAAAAATGGCGGTTTCCCTGGCGGAAATCTACGGCGCAAATCGGGAGAAGGCGAGACGGGCGGCGATGGCACATGATATTGCTAAATGCCTGACCTTGGAAGAATCCAATCGATTGGTTCGCTATTACGGACTGCCC
>JBNMGJ010000021.1:0-15364 GCA_050872185.1 Mogibacterium sp. | reverse complement strand
AGTACACTGAGGCGACTGGCGAAGCGGCTTTCTACGGTCCAAAGCTGGACATTCAGGCAAAGAACGTATACGGCAAAGAAGATACCATGATTACCATTCAGCTGGATATGTTCTTGGCAGAGCGGTACGACATGTACTACATCGACAAGGACGGCAGCAAGAAGCGTCCGTACATCATCCACCGTACTTCCTTGGGTTGCTATGAGAGAACGTTGGCATGGCTCATCGAGAAATACGCCGGCAACTTCCCAACATGGCTGTGCCCAGAACAGGTTCGCATCCTGCCGATTTCCGACAAGTACGATGATTATGCGAAGACAGTATTCCGTGAACTTCGCAAGAACGGCGTAGACGTTCAGATCGACCACAGCACGGAGCGTATCGGCTACAAGATCCGTAAAGCGCAGATGGAAAAGATTCCATACATGCTGGTTCTAGGAGCCAAGGAAGAAGAGGAGAACACCGTCTCCGTTCGTTCCAGATTCGCCGGCGACGAAGGCAGCAAGCCGATTGCTGAGTTCGTCGATCAGATTGTGGAAGAGATTGAGACGAAGGCGATTCGGAAGAAAGAAGTTGAAGAGAAATAGATTCTTTTCGTTTTCTCCGGGATCCGACTAGAAAAACCCCCTGCATTTGTCCAATGTTATCGGACAGATGCAGGGGGTTCTTGATTCGGTAGCGGTACTTATTTCTTTTTCATTTCCGCAATCAAGAGCCGGCTAAAGCGAATGGCAACGATTAGCGGGAAAAATGGAAGGACATAATATCCGTATCCTTCGATATTCTTGATGTAATATACATATTCTATTCCAACAAATGTAACTATCAAAAGCACGATTATAAAAATTATCTCGTTTTTCGGTACGGTGATTGACTTTTTCATCGTTCTAGCCCTTTCTTGAATAATAGATAACGTCCTTGGAATATTATTGTACCATTCTAATATTACCGAAATGTTTCCGAAGTAAGATATTATATTTCAAAAAATTAATGGGCATATTTATTTCTCGTAATATTTAAAATACTGATTGCTTGCAACTTTGTTTTCCGCAAAAGTAGGGGTATCGCTAATTTTATCTGCGTTATACCAATATCCCCCGTATTGAATTTTTACGTCTTTTCCCGTCTCCTCAATGACCAATTTAGGCTTCTTCAAAACAAGCTGGTTCTCCGTTCTCTTTGCAATTCCTGATTGCACATGTTTCTCATCCTGTTGACGGTATATTACCACACCTTGTTTTCCGGATTCCATAATATCTCCCACAACAATGTAAATGCAATCATCGTCTGTCTGGTCTCCCAGCGTGTAAGTCCCTCGGTACTGAACCTCTGGCGTCGCATTAGTTCTGATTTCATACACGTGAACCGCAGCGAAAAAAGCAACAAGCAACACCGTTATTACACCAATCCATTCATATATATGCTTCTTCTGATTCTTTGAGGTATTCATTCATGATTCCTATTTCTTCTTTTTGCACTTATGGGCTGCATTTGGACAAACCTTCTTAGGGTAATAGCGTTTGGCCGTCACAGCAACTTTCTTAACGCCATCACTCGAATGTACCCACCGTTCCCTTTGTACTCTTGGATCATAACGCCAAACGTACACACTATACTTCTGAAATTTAACTTGTTTTTCTACATACACCTTATAAAAATGTTTGTTTGCAGGGATTTTAACAGCAACACCTTGTTTTCTTGATGCAGAAGCAACGCCTAATCCCACACTTACTGCTGGAAGCTTAGGAATTGTCCTTCCAAAAGAAAATGAAACCTCTGGTCCACCCTTGTCTGTCCAGAAAAGGCTGCCTCCCCGAGGCATACTTACGCCATTTTTAATATTAAAACCAGCATATCCACACGCCCATTTGTAGAAGGGTTTCCCTTTATTCACTACTTTACTCCGCCTTGCTAAAACAGGGCTTGTAAAGCATGTCGCAATTAATGTTACCATAAGGATAATTGTTATACAAGGAAGTACATATTTTCGAAGTGATCCATTACGCATATAGACTCCTTTCGTGTGCAGAGATGATTCTTTAATGTAAGGGGTATTCTGTCAAGAATACCCCTTACATGATATGCGTAGTATATCATGCAATTTCACGTTATCGACCGGTCCTTCATTCAAGCAAATCTTAGAAAATTCATATATCATTGTATATGACACTTCGGTTTGGGTACAGATAGGTGATGAAGGTTCGCTTTGTGATAGGTAAGTGAATTGATGGTAGAAACAAACGAATAGCTTTCCTTTGCAGACTCCTTCCCGCCATCTTTTCGGTTCACGCGCTTTAAAGGCGTCACGGAAAAAACGATGTTATCGGATTTTTCAGATAGCGCTCCGTGAAACTATGTCTCATACGATAGCTTCTTTTACCGAAATCCTAGAAAAATTGGCTCTTCACTTTTTACTCGGAGATTTTCGTTAACCTGCGGCCGCCACAGGACCGGCCGGACCTTTTCGATTAACGAAGTTCAACATGTTTCTCCCTGATTTTCGTTAATCTGCGGCCGCCACAGGGCCGGCCGGACCCTTTTGATTAACGAAGTTCAACATATTTCTCTCTGATTTTCGTTAACCTGTGGCCGCCTGTAAAAAAAGTCCCCGCACTTTGCCTCGAAGATTTCCGTAAATAACCTGCATCGAAAGCGACAGACTCTCCTTCGCCATACCAAAAAAGGGTTGCGCACAAATCTGTACGCAACCCTTGATATACGAAATTCTACTTCCTTACTGCTCCAACTTCTTTCTCCGTGCAAAGAGCCATGTACACAGTCCTGCGAACCCGATTGCAGCCACGATTAATATTGGCCACACCGGGATAGGACAGACGCCCTTATGAATGAGGCTCAGTCCCTGGTATAGTGTGTACACTCCAAAGATGGAGAATATCACGAACGCGAGACTGTTCAGCAGTCCGTCTGGAGTCTTGCTTTTCAGCAGGTATCCCACCATCATTCCTAGAATATCTGCGGCGAACAAGCCCAGCGAACAGGCTAGCCATACAATAAGTGCGGCACTCATTCCCTCATTTGCTCCAAAGGTAATGGCCGTCAGCTGCGTCTTATCTCCCAGCTCTGCCACGAAGAACGTGCAGAATACGGCAAGAGGTGCGAACTGAATTCCGGATTTCGCGTCCCCCTCTTCTTCATCGTCATCCCCTGCAATGGTGGATGCCGCGAAATAGAGGAAGGCCAATGCAGCAATAATCTTAATGACCCAATCCGGGATGAACTCACTTACCAATCCCCCTGCCAATACCGCCAGTCCATTCAGCACCAGAATCGCAACCGCCGTTCCCAGTATGATATCTCTCAATTTGTACTTCGATGTGAGTGCGATCAGCATCAGCTGTGTTTTATCTCCCATCTCCGCAATGAATTCTGTCAAAAATACTTTCAAAAATAGCATCATCCAACCTCCTTACATATTCCTTCTATTTATCTCATAACGATATAGACCGCATAGATCGCATAGAACGCAATCATGCATATGCCCTCGTTCCTTGCAATTCGCCGCTTGGTTCCCGCAAAAATCCATACAGAAACGGTGAACACGATAAGAACGCAAAGGTCGATGATGTTTTCCCGGATCAAGCTGATTGGACTGATGGTCGACGCGATTCCCAGCACCATCAGTATGTTGAATACATTGGAACCGATGGCATTTCCCAGGGCCATATCTACTTCATTCTTTCTGGCCGCCACAATGGAAGTTACCAATTCCGGCAGGGATGTTCCGATGGAAACGATGGTCAGTCCAATTAAGGTCTGGCTCATGCCAAGGTCGCTGGCAATCCGCGATGCCGCATCCACGGTTAGATCTCCACCGAAGGCAATCGCAATAATTCCGCCCACGATGTACAGAATGCTCAGCGGAAGTGAAACCACTTTGATTTCCTCATCGGAACATCCTTCAATTTCCACCTTCTTGCCTTCTTTGCTCGCCTTGAGCGCAATCTTAATCATATAGAGAATATATCCCGCAAAGCAGACTATCAAAATCACGCCATCCAGATGACCCAGCGTCATACCCGATTTATCGCCGATTCCGCTAATTCCAAAGATCGCCAGAAGGGCGGCGCATATCAGCGACAGAGGAATATCCCTCGTAATCGTCTCCTTTGCAACGTCCACGGTGGCGAGGATTGCACAGACTCCAATCACCACCATCAAATTAAAGATATTGGACCCCACCACGTTGCTGACCGCCAGCTCATTGTTTCCCGTCAGCGAAGCCGACACGCTGACCGCCGTTTCCGGCAGCGACGTACCCATGGCCACAATGGTAAGACCAATGATTATGGATGGAACGTGCAGCCTTTTTGCCACACTGCTGCTTCCCTCCACAAAGAAATCCGCTCCCTTAATCAATAGTACGAACCCAATCACAAGACAGACCAGCACAAGTAGCAGTGATGCATTATTAATGAATTCACCCATGTTTTCTCTCCTTTCTCCCACGAATATTCGTGTTAACAACTGCTTTTATCTGATAAAAAAAGACTCACGTATATCAACCGCATCCCTGTGCATCCACACGGATTCGGTTGATATACATGAGTCTCATTATTTAAGATTTGCCAGATTATACTCTCTACCTATAATCAGAATGTTGACAAATCACACCTTCGTGCTAACTACTCCCTCACGGAATATTAAATTACTTTTCAAATACTACCAAATAAAAGCAATCCTGTCAATAATGAATCTTCTCAAAAAACACAAATGCCCGAATCCGAAGATTCGAGCATCTGTGCGTTCTTTATATTTGCCTTAAGTGAAGTTCTTAGTTAACTTTCCGGATTAACCCCAGAAGTTTGTGAGCTGTCCATATACGATCATAATCATGAAGATCGGACCAACCCACTTGATGCAGAAGTCGTAGAAGCCCTTTGTCTTGAACTTTCTCTCGCCGTTGTTAGCTACTTCGTCATCAATATATCCAGGTACAACCCATCCAAGCAGGATAGCCATGATGAGACCGGTCAGCGGCATCAGGATACCTTCTGCCAGGCAGTCCCATACGTCCAGTACGTCCGGCTGTCTGAAGAGTCCACGGAATGCAACGAAGAATGCGTTCTGGCTTGTTCCCAGACCATCTGCAGTTGTCAGGAAGTTACCAACCCATGCCATGATTGCCATGATGATAGTAACCTGAATTCTGTCAGCCTTCTTACCTGCCTTAACTCTGGAGTCCAGAATTGCGGAGATACCAGCCTCCATCATACCGATGGAAGAAGACAGTGCTGCGAAGAATACCAGAAGCCAGAAGAGCAGCTGGAAGATCTTTCCTGCAGTGCCCATGGATGTGAATACTGTTGTCATGGAGATGAACAGCAGTCCAGGTCCTGCGGATGGCTCCAGGCCGAATGCGAATACAGCCGGGAAGATAGCAACGCCTGCCAGTATAGCTACCAGAGAGTCACCTGTTGTGATGATTGCAGCATTCTTTTCCAGGTTCTCCTTCTTATCGAGGTAAGAACCATAAGCAATGATACAACCGGATGCCAGGGAAAGTGAGAAGAAGCACTGTCCACCTGCTGCGGAAAGTACGTTGAAGAATCCCTTAGCGGAGCTCCATGCACTCAGGTTCGGTGTGAACAGGAATGCCAGTCCAGGACCAGCACCCTTCAGCGTGCAGGATCTGATTACGATGATAACCAGCATGAAGAACAGCAGCGGCATAGCAACCTTGCAGAACTTCTCGATACCACCGGATACACCACCGAATACGATAACCATTGTCAGGAGCAGGAAGCCTGTCATCCATGCAACGGAGTTACCAGTGTTGGTGAGCAGTCCACCGAACTGTGCGCCTGCATCTGCGGTGTTCAGAACACCCTTGCCGAACAGGGACAGGATGGAGTCGCCCAGATACTTGGTGATGAATCCACCGAATGTGCAGTAGAAGCAAATCAGCAGCCAAGGAACGATGGTCTGCAGAACACCGTTGAAGGTGAATCTGTGATCGGCTTCCTTGTACGCTTCGATTGCAGCCTTCTGAGTCTTACGTCCAAGAGAAATCTCGGAAAGCATCAGAGGATAACCTACTACGATTGCCAGAATAACGTATACGAGCAGGAATGCGAATCCACCATTCATACCCATCTTGTAAGGGAAAGACCACAGGTTACCAAGACCTACGGCCGATCCAAGTGCTGCCATCAAGAATCCAAAATTGGAATTAAATTGGCCTTTTTGGTTTTCTTGTTCCATTTCAATACCTCCATACAAAAATGAAAACGACACATATAAGAACTTTGTATAAAGCAATCCCTATCAAATAAGGACTAAATCGGAATAATCGCTTAATGTCGGTTGTTCGCCTTATACTTTTTGTGATAGTGGCATTATATCACCCGTTCTTCACATTGACAACACATGTTCTATAAAATTTTACTAATTTTGAAAATATTTTACAATTTTTAATGGGTGGCAAACCATATTGAACAATAGGGTTTCGGGGTTAATTAAATTTTTCTTATCAATTTTCGATATTATTTTAACGGAATTTTTAATCATACATATATCTTGTAGTAGTTTTTTTAGATTAACCACAATATATAGTGCACAGAGTTTTCCTTAATCTATTAAATATCTATTCAACCAATTTTTAAAATCACATTCTACTATTTTCCTCCCCTAGACCTGCAAAATTTTTTCAACTTTTCTTTCATGATGCAAGCACTTTTTTTCATGTTAATGCACGCTTTTCTATTGTTTATATTTTTTTAACTCGTTATAATTAACATATATATTTATTGAAAGGAGAGGCCTATGGATGTTCAGAAGCTTGATTATTTCCTGACCGCTGCGGATATCGGAAACTTCACGCAAGCCGCGGATCAGTGCAAAATCGCCCAGACCACCATGAGTAAGTACATCGCACAGCTGGAAAACGAGTTCAACTGCAAGCTCTTCTACCGAACCAATAAGGGATGCGAGCTCACCGATCAGGGGCACATTTTCTACGAGAAAGCCCTAAGTATGAAACGTGACTATTTCGATTTAGTTTCCGCCCTTCAACAGGATCACTCCCGTGATTTGAACTTAGGGCTAGATGGATCCCATTTCTATGTTTCCATTTTCACCGATTTCCAGAGTCACTATCCGGAAATCAAGCTGAACGCCAGCTTCGGTAGCGAAAAGGAACTGGTGGATGATTTGGTACACCAACGTCTACACGCGATTGTTATGCCTGACAGCATCAACCGGAAAATCAAAGGATACCCGGAGATTAAGAGTGTGGACATCCTCAAGGCCCTTGAATATCTGGTTTTCCCGCCGAATACGGTGAAACACTTCGGCTCCATTCCAGAAGCTATTCGAAATCTTCCTTTCATCACCAAGTCCATTGATAACGAATATTATGATTTCTGCCGTTCTAAGCTGCACACCAAGTTCGGTACCACCTTCCACGAAGTTCGTGTGGCTCGCAGCCAGGACGTTCAGAACATGCTGCTCGCCCTGTCCCAGGGCTTTGCCATCATTCCCCTATCCGAGATGGACGACGATACAGACTTCGAGTGCTTCCCGCTGGGCGATGATTTCGTGGAAATGCTTCAGCTCTTCTACAGCACTAAATATATGAACGAGCCTCTCCGGAAGCTCATCGAATTCATCAACGCCCACGGCGTGGTCAACTATTAGCAATTCTTTCATTTTTACCTTTTACGAAAAGGAATGGTTGCATTTTCGAATGCCCCATTCCTTTTTAATTGGTTGATTTCAATAAAAGAAAGAGTGTCGCATTTCTTCAAACGCGACACTCCTTCTCGTTCGGCATACCTTTCCGGCGTAGCGAACTTACTTTTACACATTCCCTACAAATAGTCTTGAGGAACTCATTCTTTCATTAGTCCAAAGACAGATCTGTCTTGTAGTTCTCGATTTCTTTCTTCTGCGGCTTCGGAATGAATGCACCGATGACACATCCCACGATTGCCGGAACAATCCATCCCAGACCATCGGCTGCGAATGGCAGCTTTGCCAGCATGTCGCTGACTGCGCCCAGAGGAAGAACCTCTCCCAGGCTGACCAGAAGTGCCACATATGCACCAACGCATGCGGACATCTCGTTCTTTACCACCTTCTCCAGCAGCGTCATTACTACCAGAACAATCAGCGGCGGATACAGTACCGACAGAATTGGTCCAGCCAGCTTGATGATGTTGCTCAGTCCGAAGTTGGACAGGATGTAGCTGAATACGATAACAGCGATTACTGTGTTCTTGTACTTCATCTTTCCGTTGGTGAGATCCTTGAAGTAATCTCCCACTACTGCGGAAAGTCCGATTGCGGTGGTCAGGCAAGCCATCAGTACGATGACGGTCAGTGCGATTACACCGTAGTTGCCCAGCAGGCGGTTGGTGATTGCCATCAGCAGCGGTGCCTGATCCAGGTTCTTGTACTCGGCGATGCCGGATACGGTTGCGCCCAGGTAAGTCAGACCGCCGTATACCAGTGCCAGTAAGGTTCCGGAAATCAGTGCGGAGCCGCCTACGGTCTGCTTGATTTCGTCTTTGGTGGTGTATCCATACGCTGTAGCAGCGGTAATCATCATCAGTGTCTGTGGAACACCGCCGATACCGTCCAGTGTCTGATATCCGTTCACGATACCGTCGTGCATTGGTTCTGCACTGGAGAGAATTGCCGCTTCGTCAATCGGATTCACGATTCCGATAACAATCAGCAGAACCATTACAGCCAGCAGAATCGGTGTCAGGTAATTTCCGATGATGTCTACTACCTTGGTCGGACGAATTACCAGAATCAGTGCGATTCCGTAGAAGATTGCACCGAAGGCCCACTGCGGAAGTCCCGGTACCAGGAGCTTTATGCCCATCTCATAAGTGGTTGCGGCGGTACGGGGAATTGCAATCAGCGGTCCAAGGCAGATGATGATGGCGGTAACCATCGCTTTGCCCGGGATGCGGCCGATTTTTCCCATAACACCGTCTACGGTTCCCTCTTTATTGGATACGGTTGCGATGATTGCAGCAACTGCCAGACCTACGTCCATCAGGAAGAATCCGATGAATCCGGTGAACCAGGAAGAACCGGTGTCTCTACCCAGGAATGGCGGGAAAATCAGATTTCCTGCGCCGAACTGTGTTGCGAACAGTGCCAGACCCATGATGATGATGGCGGACCGTTTGCTTCTTGTCTTACCATTCTGTTCCATAATTATCAATACCTTTCATACATGCTTCCCGCGTTTCACATATTCTTCACGGGATGCCATCTACTCTATACCTCTCTTACAGTAAGAATGTTATCACATTCACAAATTCCTGAAAAACGAATAATTTCCATGGGGTCAACACTTTTTTTCATGATGACCGGCCTATATGAAATTTCTGGGAAGTATGGAAAGGCGTTGACGTGTATGTCGGGTATTGGATTTACGGAAGTTCTCGGTCTAAGGAATCTGCTTTTACCAGGTCATAAATCAGCGGATCCCGAATCAGGTGCTTCCACACGGTGTGGGTGGCTTTGACGAAGTCATCGTTCAGGGGAATCTCCCGGTCAATCAGAGGACACTGATAGGGCAGCTCCGTGTCGTCGTAAATCATAATCAGCTTGTCCTCCGCCGTTAGATGGGGCAGAAGGGGAAAGGTCCGGCACTGAAGGGGCCGCTGCTGACGATGACAATGAGGCGGATTCATACAGTGTAAAAAGAAAACTTTTCCCTTCCAGGATTCCGGGAAGTCGAACTCCTCCGTGGATTCTTCCGTCCATTGGTAGTCGGACTCGGCTCGGCTGTGGACTTTGTCCTCCCCGGGGAGCAGGTAGATTCCCATTTCTTCGTCGTCCGAAGATTCCGCCATACAACAGGCGGCACCGCAAAGGGTGCCGCAGTCGTAATCCACGGGAGATACCCGGTCCAGAAGCCGGTATATTGCCCGGTAAGTGCGGGCACGGATTGTGGATTTAATCATTATTCGTCGTCCTCAATTTCAAAGTCTATTACCTCTTCGTCCAAGTCCAGCTGGCTGTCAAAGAAGTCGATGATGTCCTCTTCTACCTCATCTTTGAGATCCTCGTAATTGTGAATCTCGTGGCGATAACCGGAATACAGCTTGGTATCGATGGCATCCATGTCGTGACCGTTGTCGATGAGCCAGTTGGTCACCTGGTATACGCCGGAACCGTACTGTCCCACCGGATCCTGGTCGCCGGCAATGTTGAAAATCGGCAGCTCTGCCGGAACCTTCTTCGCCCACTCGTCACCGGTAATAGCGGTAATCATCTGGCAGAAGTACAGGAAAGCCCGGTTGGTGGTTGGCTTTGTGAAGGCATCGAAAGGGTCGTGAGCGTGGTCGTACTGCACATCTGGGTCGTCGCAAATCCACTCATTCCCTAATTCGATTGGCTCATCGCAGCGGCCGAACATCCAGCCCATTACCACATTCGGTGCATCGGTGGCGGGGTCCTCTCCATGGCCCGCTTCCACTTCCTTGCTCAGAAGTTCAATGCCCTCTTCTACGTGCGGGAACACGCCGCTGGTTCCGCAGAGAGTCACGCCAGCCAGTTCGTCGCCGTACTTCGTGATGTAATCCCTGGCAATGAAGGAACCCATGCTGTGACCGTACATGAAGTACGGAAGATTCGGATACATTTCCTTGACGATGGTGGTCAGGGTGTGTTCATCCTCCATCATAGTGTGGAAACCCTTGTCTCCCCAGTCACCCCAGGTGTCGTTCATCATGGCGGTTTTGCCGTGGCCTACGTGATCATCCGCTGCCACAATGTATCCCTCATCCATAAAGCTTACAATCATATGCAAATATCTTCTGGAATGTTCCCCGAATCCATGGACAATCTGAATGATTCCGCAAGGTTCCGTTGCGGGAACATAAATCCATCCCTGCACGTTATCTCTTTCGTTATAGGATTTGAAACTTACTTCATGTAACATGTTTGCCTCCTTAATTATGAACAAAGAGGCCCGGCCTAAGTGCGCCGGGTCTCTTTCGAAGCACTTGCGTGCTGACTATTCTTATTTGTCGTATTCGTTCATCCACTTGATCAGCTCTACGCAGTAATCATCGTGTCTGTCTACGAATGTGGTGTGTCTTGCTCTCTCCCACAGAATCCACTTGGAGTTCGGAATTCCGTCTGCCATGGTCTTTGCAACCAGTGGCGAGCACAGGTCAGAAATACCGCTCATAATCAGAGATGGAACCTTGATTTCTGGCAGTCTGTCAACGTACTCGAAATCCTTCAGTGTGCCAGATGGAACGAATTCGTTCGGGCCCCAGCCATAGAGATAAGCCTCGCCACCGGACTTCTTCGGTCTTGTGCAGCACTCCGGAAGATCTTCTCTCCAGTAGTTGCAGTATCTATCCATGTAGTTGTCTACCGCCTTCAGATACTCTTCACCGGTAAAGTCATTGGTTTCCAATGCGTGATTGATGGCCTTCTGATCTTCTTCGGACATCATCTTAATTCTTCTCATGCCTTCCTTTGCCCACAGGCTACTGCTTGGGTGACCGGAGGAAATGATGAAGGACTTAACGCCCTTTGCGCCACGCTCGATAGCATATGCAATCTGCATCATGCCGCCCCAGGACTGACCGATGATGTGGCACTCCTTCAGACCCAGGTGCTCTCTCAGTGCATCCAGCTCGTCCAGCCACAGATCCTGTGTCCACATATCCGGATGTCCATCCAGGTAGGAATTACCGCAGCCCAGCTGGTCGTACATAACGATCATACGATCATCATCGTCTGCGACGTTGTCCAGAACTTCATAGTAGTTGTGAGTGGATCCTGGTCCACCGTGCAGGCAGATCAGCGGAGCCTTACCGTTATCTTTCTGCTCACCAACGATTCTGTAATAATTCTGATAGCCGTGAAACTGCATGTAACCTTCTGTAATCTTTGCCATTTTTTTAACTCTCCTTCTGTAAAAGTAAGCCGCAGCCCGCAGACTGCGGCCTCCTTTAATTCTTTATTTGTCCGGCATTGCCGGAGGTCTTCGCCGAGGCGAAGGTTTTTTTACCGGAATTGCTTACGCTTCCGGAACTACAATCGGATCTTCCTTCGGATACTCGTTGAGAACTTCGCATCCATCCTCTGTGATGTACAGGATATCCTCGATTCTTACGCCGATGCCCTCGTCATAGAGGTAGATTCCCGGCTCAACGGAGAAGCACTGACCTGGCTCGATGATTTCGTCGTTGGCCAGGGATACATCGCCTACTTCGTGGTCTTCCAGACCGATGGAGTGGCCGGTTCTGTGTGTGAAGTATTCACCGAAGCCCTGCTCTGTGATGTAATCTCTTGCGGCTTTGTCCACGTCGCTCATCTTGTTGCCTGGCTTAGCAGCAGCGATACCTCTCTTGTTGGCTTCCAGAACGATGTTGTAGATTTGTTTCTGTCTCTCGCTGATTTCGCCAATGAATACGGTTCTGGTGATGTCGGAAGCATATCCCTTCCACATACCACCGATATCCAGGACTACGGAATCTCCGTGCTTACCCTTGCTGTCGTCGGTGATGTGGTGTGGATCTGCGCCGCCCTTACCATATGCGGTAATCGGATCGAAGGACATTCCGGAGAATCCAACTTCCTTGCAGATTTCTGCGCACTTCTCGTTGAGTTCTCTCTCGGTCAGACCCTTAACAACCCATGGAATCAGCTTGTCCATTACCTCATCAATCATGAGTGCGGATTCCTTCATCAGCTTGTGCTCGTCTTCACCCTTGATCTGACGAACTTTATCAATTACGCATGCGTTGTTCACGAAGGAGCTTCCTGCGCCCAGTTCCTGCAGTCTCAGCAGGAATCTTGCTGGCCAGGTCTTATCGATACCCATCTTCTTATCCTTATCAACGAACTGGGACAGGATTTCTACGCCGTCCTCAACATCGTCATAATAAGTGATTTCGACGCCAAGATCCTCAACCTGTGGGAAAAGCTTGTTCAGTACGAAGTGTGTGGTTCCATCGGTATTGATGTACAGTGCACCCATTCTTTCACCGAAGACAAAAGTCTTCTCCAGCAGATAGTACAGTGCGTACTGGTCGGAAACGAGCATCTGTGGGATGTCCTTTTCCTTCATCTTGGCAATGGTTCTCTCCAAACGATCTTGTTTCAACATGATGTAATGCCTCCATTTCTGAAAATGCAACCATTTGATTTTTTAATGGTTAACTTGCTGAAATCATTATAGCATGACCGGGGAATTTTTAAACCACTTTTAGAAAATCATTTTGATAAATAGAAATATTCTAAAATACAGGTTCACTAGATAGCTCTAGTATATTCCTTCAGCCATTCTCTCTCTTCGTCTGTCAGATATGGGCCTACCTTCTCGTAGCATGCCTTGTGATAGTCGTTGAGCCATTCCTTCTCGGAGCGTGTCAGCTCTTCTGGATCAATTCCGTCCAGGTCGATTGGAACGAAGTTCAGGGTTTCGAAGTGCATGAACTGTCCGTACTTGTTCTTCTCGCCGTTGACTGTCAGCAAGTTGTTCTCGATACGGATACCGAAGTCTCCCTCTTCGTAGATCCCCGGCTCGTCGGTGATTACCATGCCCGGCTCGAACTGGTGGTGCTCATTCTTGGAAGGAACGATGTACCAACGGAATCCTGTTGGCGGTTCGTGAATGCTTCCCAGATAGCCGAATCCGTGTCCGGTTCCGCACTGGAAGTCTTTGTTCATATCCCAGATTGGCTGTCTTGCCAGTACGTCCAGGGACCAACCGTGGTTTCCGTACAGGAAGTTGGCTGCGCTCAGGTGCTGCATTGCACGGTATACCGCGGTGTAGTACTTCTTCAGCTCCGGAGTGATGTGACCCAGTACGGTGGTTCTGGTAATATCGGTGGAACCTTCGTAGTAACCGCCACCGGTATCGCTCAGCAGCATTCCGCCTTCCTTGAGAACTACATCAGTTTCCTTGGATGGGGAATAGTGCATCATGGCAGCGTGTTCGCCAAAGGCCTGCAGCGGCTCGAAGGAGTCTCTGATGTAACCTTCCTGCTCTGCACGGAGGGAGGTCAGCTTGTCCGATGCGGACAGCTCGGTAATCTCCATCTTATCGTAGTTCTTTTTAACCCAGTACATGAACTTGGTCAGGGCAATACTGTCCTTGAGTTCTGCGTTCCGGATGTTCTCAATTTCTACTTCGTTCTTGATGGCCTTCATCAGAATGGTCGGGTTGGCACCCTCTACCACCTTGCAAGGCAGGCTCTTGTACAGAGCGTAGTTCATCTTCATCGGGTCGATGAGTGCTACTTCGTCTGCGCCAATCTTCTTGGCATCTTCGTAAATGTCATTGTATGGGTGGATGTTCACATTGTTCTTTGCCATCTCTTCCCGGATGCGGTCGTTCAGCTTGCTCTCGTCAATGTAGAGGTCTACGCTGTTTTCCCGAACGATTACGTAATCCAGAACCAGTGGGAAGAAGTCAATATCGTCTCCACGGAAATTCAGAAGCCATGCGTTGTCGTCCAGGGATGCAATCAGATGAACGGTGGCACCGTACTCGGCCATCTTCGCACGTACTCGGCTCAGCTTGGAAGCAACGGTTTCTCCAGTGTACTTGTCCTCCAGGAAGAAGCACGGCTTCTTGGACAGGGATGGACGGTCCTCCCAGATCTGGTCAATCAGGTCTACTTCATATTCGATGGTGATGTTCTTGGCACCCAGCACTTCTTCGTACTCCTGACCTTCGCCCATGGAAAGCACACGACCATCGAAGGCTACCTTGCCGCCTTCTGGAATCTTCTGTGCCAGCCACTCAGTGGTGGACGGGGTGTCGTCAACGAACATCTTCATCAGACGAACGCCGCTTCCCTCCATCTCGGTCAGCGCCTGGGTAAAGTATCTTCCATCTGTCCACAGTCCTGCATCATCCTTGGCGATGACTGCGGTTCCGTAGGATCCACTGAATCCGGTGATGAACTTTCTCGCCTTGAAGTGCTCTCCTACATACTCGCTCTGATGGAAATCTGCTGTTGGAACAACGTATGCGTCGATGTTCTGCTCTGCCATCAGCTTGCGCAGTTTCTCAATACGCTTTGCGACTTCTGTCATTTTGTTTTCCTCCTTAATTTATAAAGTACAGCGTGGCTAGCTGGATTTCGAATGACGAATTCCCGAACCTGGGGCTTGGTTTGCAAGGTCCAGGTTCGGACAGCTCGAACTACTTAATTGATTCGAGTCATTCGAGCCATTCGGTCGTTCCGCTCTAGACCGCGTTCTATACCTAGTCAAAATTATAACACTTTGGGAATTTGTTGCAACATGTTAAACATTTTATTGATGATACGAAATTAAGAATGCGATTTCTTTATAGTTAAAAATAATTTTCGCGAAAGCAGGGCCGCTCGTGGGCCTGCCCGGGCCT
>JBNMGJ010000023.1:0-15228 GCA_050872185.1 Mogibacterium sp. | reverse complement strand
TATTGGTTCTTAGCGATACCCACGGAGAGATTCAGAAGGCACTGGAGATGGTGAAGCGGGTGTCCGCCGGAATGAAAGTGGACCGAATTATCCACTGCGGAGATTATTACAAGGATGCTTTGCGGTTGGAAGAGGAGACGGGAATTCCGGTGACAGCGGTGCATGGAAATTGCGATGGACAGCAGGAACGGGAGGTTTCTGTGCTGGAGACGCCGGCGGGGAAGATTGCAATCACCCACGGTCATACGGAGAATGTGAAGTGGTCCCTTCAGAATCTTTGCTATCTGGCGGAGGAGTACGGGTGCCGCTGCGTGTGCTTTGGGCATACCCATGTGCCGGTGAACGAGACGGTGTCTGGAATTCACCTGCTGAATCCGGGGAGCTTGACGAACCCGAGAGGGGGAAGCCGTCCTTCCTGCGGCCTTCTGGTGGCAACGGAGAAATCCCTGGCGGCGACGCTGATGGAATATGAATCCACGGCGAATATTGGAAAATAAGGAGTTATTAAATCAATGAATTATCTGGAAAATTACCGCAAATGGCTGGACAGCGAGGCGGTGGATGACGATACAAAGGAGGAGCTTCGGGCGCTTTCCGGCAATGTGGAGGAACTGGAAGGACGGTTCACTTCCATGCTGGAGTTCGGTACCGCTGGCCTCCGAGGCGTGATGCGGGCTGGATTGAATGGAATGAATGTATACACGGTTCGCTACGCGACGCAGGGCCTAGCCAATGTAATCCGGGATTGCGGGGAGAACATCGGTGGGGGTGTGACCATTGCCCATGATTGCCGGAAGAATTCCAGACTGTTCGCCTGCGAGGCGGCTTCTGTGCTGATGGCCAACGGGATACACGTGAATCTGTTCGAGGACCTTCGTCCTACACCGGAGCTTTCGTTTGCCATTCGAGAAACGAAATCCATTGCGGGAATCAATATTACGGCAAGCCACAACACCAAGGAGTTCAACGGATACAAAGCCTACTGGTCCGACGGGGCACAGCTTCCGCCGGAGCATGCGGACAAGGTGTCGGAGGAAATTGCAAAGCTTGATATCTTCGAAGACATTCAGTGGATTGACCTGGAGGAAGCGGCTTCCGGTGGCCTTCTCACCATCATCGGAGAGGATATGGACGAGAAGTACATGACCAAAGTGCTGGAGCAGTCGGTGGGCCGGGAATTCGTCCAGGCCGCTCCGGATGATTTCGAAATTGTCTATACACCGTTCCACGGTACCGGATATCGTTTGGTTCCTGAGGTGCTTCGCCGCCTGGGAATGAAGCATATTCTTCCGGTGGAAGAGCAGATGGTGGTGGACGGAGATTTTCCCACGGTACACTCTCCGAATCCAGAGAATGTAGATGGCTTCGAACGGGCCATTCGCCTGGCGAAGGAGAAGGATTGCGAGCTGATTATCGGCACGGATCCCGATGCGGATCGATGTGGCGTGGTGGTAAAAAATGGCACCGAATACCGGGCGCTTACGGGAAATCAGATTGGTGTGCTTCTGCTGGACTATCTGATTACCGTTCGTAAGAACAAAGGAATTCTTCCGGAGAACGCGGCAGCGGTGAAAAGCATTGTGACTACGCCTATGGCCAACCGAATCTGCGAAATGAACGGAGTGGCCGTTAAGGAAGTGTTCACCGGATTCAAGTTTATCGGGGAGAAAATCAAGGAGTTCGAGGAGACGGGCGAATACACCTTTATCTTCGGCTTCGAAGAAAGCATCGGATTCTTAGCCGGCACCTATGCCCGGGATAAAGACGCCGTAGTGGCCTCCATGCTGATTGCGGAGATGGGTTGCTATTATCGGAACCGGGGAATGAACCTGGTGGATGCGCTGAACGCCCTCTATCAGAAGTATGGATATTACAAAGAAGAAACCACTTCGGTAATGTTTGATGGATTCGATGCCACGGAGAAGATGCATGCACGGATGAACGGTCTCCGAAAGGATGGGATTACATCCATCGGACTTCCGGTTCGAAGAATCCGGGATTACAAGATGCAGAGGATTCAAGATTTAGCGACAGGGGAGACTCTACCGACGGGAATGGAACAATCCGATGTGCTATTCTATGAATTGGATTCATCCTGCAACTTGGCCATCCGTCCATCGGGAACAGAACCGAAGATGAAAGTATATGTAATGGCACAGGGCAGCTCCGCAGAGGAAGCGGACCAGAACCTGCAACTTATTCGGAATGGAATACTGCAGATTCTGAAAGACGAGAAGTAACCGGAAGGAACATATGTATGGAAATTTGCGTTGATTTGAAGAATTCAACCATCGATAAATCAGAAATAGAAAACAGGCGAGACGAGGCGAGAAGTCTTTTCCAGGATATCTGGGAGAAAAAGCTATCATACTGCGGGTGGGTGGATTACCCAGGGAGAATCAGTAAGTCCCTGGTTCAGGAAATTCTGGATACCGCAGCGAAAATCCGCAGTGAAAGTGATATCTTGCTGGTACTGGGAGCCGGAGGATCCTTCATGTGGGCAAAAGCAGTCATCGACATGCTGGAGCCGCCGGAATCCGACGTAGAAATTATTTTCGCCGGATATAATTTCAGCGCCAGATATGTGCGGGAGATTCTGAGACGAATGGAGGGCAAAGAAGTGTCCCTCTGCGTGATTTCCAAATCCGGAACCACCATGGAGACCTTGACCGCCTACAGCATTTTCGAAGAATGGATGAAGAATCGGTACGGGGAAGCCGCATCGGAGAGAACTTACGTTATCACGGAAAATACGTCCAACTATCTCCGCCGGAAGGCAGAGTCGGAGAAGATTCACTGCTTTGATTTGGAAAAAGATATCGGGGGCAGGTATTCTGTTATGACACCGGTAGGGCTTCTTCCCGTGGCGGTAGCTGGAATTGACGTTCAAGAATTCATTGCCGGAGCCGCAAAACTGGCTTCGGAGAATGCTTTTACCGAAGCAAATCTGGACTATGCCATTGTTCGGCAGAAATTGTATGGGGTTGGAAAAAACGTGGAGGTGTTCGAATCCTTTGATCCCTACTTCGGCTACTTTGGCGAGTGGCTAAAGCAGCTTTTCGGCGAGAGCGAGGGAAAGGAAGGAAAAGGTATTTTGCCATATACCATGACTTTCAGCCGGGATCTTCATTCCATGGGGCAGTTCCTGCAGCAGGGAACGCCGTGCTTCTTCGAAACCCTTCTGAGCGTAGACGATGTGGAAGGGGGAGAGGCGCTGGATTATGGCGTGCCGAACACGGCGCTGGAATCGTTGGCAGGGAAAACGCTGAACCAGATTAACAAGTGTGCGGAACGGGGTGTCTTCGATGCCCATGTGAAATCCGGGATTCCGCTGGTTGAGATTTCTATACCGAAGCAGACTCCTTACTATATCGGAATGCTGATGTATTATTTCGAAGTGCAGTGTGCTGTATCAGCGCTTCTTGCGGGGGTATGCCCCTTCGATCAGCCGGGGGTGGGAGCCTATAAGAAAGAAACCAGAGCACACATCCAGGAATTAGATGCGAGAAAATAAAAAATCCATGATTCGCAGGCGACGGCTTGCGGGATGAAAAGTAAAAAAGGCCGCACTAAAACACAACCGAAGTTGTTCTAGTGCGGTCTCTTCGTTATTCCATTCATTCGTAAAAGCGGTGAACTGCTTCTATTACTGTCTCTTTGTTCGAACGCTGTAGAACCGGCTCAGAAGCTGCTCCACGATGCCAAGTTCTTCATTGGTTAGCATGCCCAGTTTCTTCACAACGGTAGCGGTTTCCGGTCTCTTCTGAAGTGCATGAAGCGCTTTCTGAAGATCTGGATTCTGTTCAATGGTCTTTGCAAGAGCCAGTGCTTTCGGATCTACATCGTACTTCTCGTCGACGGAACTCTCTTCTAGAATCTCAGAGAGACTGATACCGAAATGGTCTGCGATTTTCTTTGCAACCGACATTCGCGGAACTGCGACGCCGTTCTCCCAGGTTGAGACAGCCTTATCAGTTACACCAGCAATTTCCCCGAGCTGTCCTTGTGTTAAGGAATAGTTTTTCCTTAATGTCTTGATGTTGTCTGCTATTGTCTTCATAGGTCCTCATCCTCTAATCCCCCACATACTAGCAAAAAAGCTTTCAATTTATTATATGAAGAATTTTCTAGAAACGCAATAGAAAAACTGTGAAATAATATGAATAAAATTCTATAATCTTTCATTTGACTATGTTATAATAGTATCAATTCTAAATCTTGAATGTGTTGTCAGTTTAACTCTGAGTAATTCCGTAGAACGGAGGAACGAATATGAACGTATTTACAGCAGAGCGAGAGAAGAAATCGGTGAAGTTATACCATGCGATTATCTCATTCCTGGGACTTGTAATCGTAATGTCTCTGGGGATTATCAAATTCGGTGTGGATCCCCACATCCCGATGTTCATCGGTGTGATTATCGCGGCCATCGTATCCCTTAGCCTGGGATATAGCTGGAAGGAAATCGAGAACATGATGGTGGATGGAATTTCGAAAGCCATGCAGTCTATTCTGATTCTGGCAATTGTGGGAATGATGATTGGTGTGTGGCTTCTGTCCGGAACCATTCCAACCATGATTTATTATGGACTAACATTGCTGAAGCCATCCATTTTCCTGGTGGCTGCAGTGCTAATTTGCTCGATCACATCCCTTGCCACAGGAACATCTTGGGGAACCATGGGCACCATGGGTCTGGCCTTGATGGGAATTGGCCACGGCCTGGGAATGCCAATCGGACCAACGGCAGGTGCGATTCTGGCCGGCGCGTATTTCGGTGACAAGATGTCTCCCCTTTCCGATACCACGAACTTGGCTCCAGCCATGGCGGGCACCGATGTGTTCACTCACGTGAAATTCATGCTCAAGTCCACGGTGCTAACTTATGTCATTGCACTGGTGTTCTTCGCCTTCGTGGGATTCAAATTTGCCTCTGGCGGACAGGCAGATACGACGCAAGCACAGATTTTGATGGACGGAATTCAGAAGAACTTCAATATCAGCCCAATACTGCTTCTGCCGCCACTCATTGTTATTCTCGCCATTGCCCTGAAGATTCCGGCAATTCCGGGAATTACGCTGGGACTTCTGACTGCAGCGGTAATGGCTCCAATTTTTCAGGGAGATTTGAAGATCTTCAATGATAGTTTGCAGTACCTGCATACCGGTGTTTCCTTCGGAGACATTCTCAGTGCAGCAAGAAACGGGTTCTTCTGCAACACCGATGTGAAAGCCCTGAATGAGCTGCTGACCACCGGCGGCTCGATGAACATGTCATCCTCCATTCTGATGACCGTCATTGCCATGATGTTCGGCGGAATCATGGAGGGAACGGGACAGTTGGCGGTAGTAATCGAAGCCATCATCAAGAGAATCCACAGTGCAGCAGGTCTGGTGGGCGTAACCGAGCTGACTTGTATTCTGTCCAACGTGGTAATGCCGGAACAGTACATCTCCATCCTAGTACCGGGAAGAATGTACGCACCAGCCTACAGAAAAGAAGGCTTACACCCGAAGACTCTGTCCAACACCCTGGAATCTGCAGGGACCGTAACATCCTGTTTGATTCCGTGGAACACATGCGGAATGTTCATCGCAACCACACTGGGCGTTACCACCGCACAGTATCTGCCATGGGCAGTGTTCAATTACATGATGCCAATCGTATGCTTCGTCATGGCAATTCTGGGAATTACGGTAGCAAAGATGACACCGGAAGAACAGAGACGTGCCGATGCGGGCGAATTGGTATAGAACAAGATTGGACCTTTTCGGTAAAAACATATGAATCATCGACTTTAAATCACGATAGAAAGGGCATCCGGGCGCATATGGCGTTCCGGGTGTTCTTTTTACAGAAGAAAATAAGTTGCGGTAATCACTCAACCTATTGAAATTTCAAAGGTCTCAAGTGTTCAAATTTTGAAACCATGTATTGGACATCCTCCCCATGTATGGTAGAATGAAACCCATAGGGGGATTCTATGGGACAACTGAGAGAATTAATCGACAAGCTGCATCAGAATCGGGAACTGACCCTATCTGAGTATGCAGAATTAATTAAATACAGGAATGCAGAAGATGCCGAATATCTGAGAAGTCTCGCGCAGGATGAGGCAAAGCAGACGTTCGGCAATCAGATTTATGTCCGGGGGCTTATCGAGTTCTCGAACTACTGTCGAAATGATTGCTACTATTGTGGAATCCGCAGGAGCAACGGAGCGGCAGAACGGTATCGGCTTTCGGAAGAAGATATCTTGGACTGCTGCCGGACGGGATACGGATTCGGATTCCGGACCTTCGTGCTTCAGAGCGGGGAGGATATGGGATACTCGGATGAGGATATATGCCGGATTCTGAGAAGAATACGAGATGAATTTCCGGACTGCGCCATTACGCTATCCGTTGGAGAGAAGAGCCGAGAGACTTATGAGAAGTTCTACCGGGCAGGCGCGGAGAGGTATCTTTTAAGGCATGAGACCGCATCGGAGGATCATTACCGGATTCTTCATCCGAAGGAACTTTCGCTGAACAATCGGAAACGTTGTCTGACGGATTTGAAGGATATCGGATTCCAGGTAGGTGCTGGATTCATGGTGGGTTCGCCAGGGCAGACAGAAGAACACTTGGCGGCAGACTTTCAATACTTACGGGAGCTGGAACCTCACATGATTGGAATCGGGCCTTTCATTCATCACAAGGACACACCGTTCCGAGAGGAGCCGGACGGAACACTGGAGCTGACGCTGTACTGTCTGAGTATTCTGAGACTGATGTTTCCGAAGGTGCTTTTACCGGCAACCACGGCGTTAGGCACTATTCATCCTCTTGGCAGGGAGCTGGGGGTGCAGGCTGGAGCCAATGTCATTATGCCTAGCCTGTCACCGAAGTCGGTGCGGGGGAAATATCTCCTGTACGATGGGAAAATCTGCACCGGAGAGGAAGCGGCGGAATGCCATGCCTGTCTGGAGAACCGAATGAAACGTATTGGATATCAAATTGTGACAGACCGGGGGGATTACCCGGGATGGACCAGGGAATAGAAGGAGGATTATTATGGAGAAAGAAACAAGACCCTATATGTCGTGGGAGGTAGCGGGTTCCTTTATGGAGCAGGCCTTCGTGAAGCTGGGGGTTCCGGAACAGGATGCAAAGATTTGCGCGGATGTGCTGATGGAAAGTGACCGCCGTGGAATTGAGAGCCATGGTGTGAACCGGTTCAAGCCGATTTATGTAGATCGTATCAAGAAGGGAATTCTGAACCCGGTTACCAAGATTGACATTCTTCGGGAATCGCCAACCACCGCTGTTCTGGATGCCAATGACGGAATGGGAATGGTAGCCAGCAAGCAGGCCATGGACATGGCCATCGAGAAGGCGAAGAAGTACGGAACGGCTTGTGTAGCGGTTCGAAATTCTTCTCACTATGGAATTGCGGGATACTGGGCTTCCATGGCAACGGATCAGGGCATGATTGGAATCACCGGAACCAATGCGAGACCGTCCATTGCACCGACCTTCGGTGTGGAGAACATGCTGGGAACCAATCCGCTGACTATTGGACTGCCAAGTGATGAGGGATATCCGTTCCTGATTGACGCGGCTACATCCATTACCCAGAGAGGTAAGCTGGAGTATTACGAACACATCGGTAAGGATACACCGGCGGGCATGGTAATTGGAAGAGACGGTTCTGCTTTGACCGATACATCGTATATTCTGAAGGCCTTGACCACCGGCGAGGCAGCACTGGCACCGCTAGGTGGAATCGGTGAAGAGATGGCGGGATACAAGGGATACAGTTATGCAACTGCTATCGAAATTCTATCTGCGGCACTGGCACAGGGACAGTTCCTCAAGAATCTGACCTGTTATGATGACAAGGGTGAGCTTCGTCCATATCATCTGGGTCACTTCTTCGTGGTTATCGATCCGGAAGCGTTCATGGGCCGCGAAGCTTTCGAGAAGACCTGCGGAGATATCCTTCGTGCACTTAGAAATTCCCAGAAGGCACCGGGTGAAGAGAGAATCTACACTGCCGGCGAGAAGGAATGGGATATGAAGGAATACCGGAAAGACAAGGGAGTTCCGGTAAGCGAAGCGGTGCAGAAGGAGTTCATTGAAGTTCGCGATGAACTTGGAATTGATATCAAATTCCCATTCGAGTAGAATATGATTTAGGGAATAGAGAGAGTTAAGAAATTCAGATAAAGGGGTGAGATTATGATTCGATTGGCAATTAACGGCTTTGGCCGAATCGGTAGACTGGCTTTTCGTAAAGCTATGAATCTGGAGAATTTTGAAGTTGTAGCGATTAATGATCTGGCTTCCCCGTCCATGCTGGCGTACCTTCTGAAGTATGACAGCGTGCAGGGTGCATATTTGGGGCATGATGTTTCCTGTACGGACACCAGTCTGATCGTAGACAACCGGGAGATTACAATCTACAAGGAGCCGGATGCTTCTAAACTTCCGTGGAAGGAACAGGATATCGACATTGTCCTGGAGTGCACTGGCTTCTACACATCGAAGGAAAAGGCATCGGCCCATCTTCAGGCCGGTGCGAAGAAGGTGCTCATTTCCGCTCCAGCAGGCAATGACCTTAAGACCATTGTCTACGGCGTGAACCATGAGACGTTGACTGCAGAGGACCGGATTGTGTCCGGTGCTTCTTGCACCACCAACTGCTTAGCACCGATGGCAAAGGCGCTGAACGATTACCGTGAAGTTCGGACGGGCTTCATGACCACCATTCATGCGTATACCGGAAATCAGAAGATTCTGGATGCACCAGATAAGGGGGACAAGTTCAGAAGATCCCGTGCAGCGGCCATCAACATTGTGCCGACCACCACTGGTGCAGCTCAGGCCATTGGAAACGTAATTCCGGAGCTGGCTGGGAAGCTGATTGGTTCCGCTCAGCGGGTTCCGGTGGCAACCGGATCCATTACTATTCTGGATGCCACATTGAAGGATCCGACGGATTCGGTAACGGTGGAAGGAATCAACGAAATCATGAAGGCCGAGCGAAGTGAATCCTTCGGATACAATGAGGATGAAATCGTATCTACCGATGTTATCGGCATGAGTTACGGTTCCCCCTTCGATGCGACGCAGACTTTGGCGCAGAAGTGCGGCACCCACATCTATGAGGTGCGAGTGGTTTCCTGGTACGATAATGAGATGAGCTATGTAAATCAGCTGATTCGCACCATGACTTACATGGCTTCATTATAAAAAATAACATTATTAAAGTTTTTTCCGAAAGGAGATACGGAGAAATGGAAATTAAAGAAGCAAGAGAGTACGTTATTGATCGTCTGGACTATGCGTTCAAACCGAAGACCGTTGCGGTAATCGGGGCAAGCCGGAATGAGAAGAAAGTAGGGTTCAAGGTAATCCAGGGCCTTCGCCGCTGCGGTTACGAAGGAACCATCTATCCGATTAATGTAAAAGCAACTGAGGTTGCAGGCCTTCCGGCATACAAGTCGATTCTGGAAGTGCCGGATGACATTGATTTGGCTTTCGTATCGTTGCCGGCATCCGGAGTGTTCGATGCGCTGGAGCAGTGCGTAGAGAAAAAGGTCAAGATTGCGGTAGTTTCTTCTTCTGGCTTTGGCGAAATTGGTAACAAGAACCTGCAGAACGAGATTACAGAATACTGCAGAGAGAATCAGCTTCCGCTGATTGGACCGAACCTGGTGGGTATCGGCACACCGTATCATAATTTCAACTGCGGATTTGTACCATATCTTCCGAACAAGGGACCGGTAGCACTGATCTCCCAGTCCGGTTCCAACCTTCTGGCTGCACTGGGTTCTTCCCAGCTGGATCACTTCGGTATCAGCATGTTCGTCGGTCTTGGAAACAAGGCGGATGTGGACTTCAGTGAAGTGATTAAGTATGCGGAGAAGGAAGAACACACCAAGTGTATTGCGGTATACATCGAAGCACTGGACAGCCCAGAGGCATTTAAGAAGGCTTGCCTGGAGTGTGAGAAACCGATTACTGTAATCAAAGTCGGAGCGTCCAAGATCGGTGTTAAAGCTGCTTTTGCCCATACGGCTTCGGACAATACAGGACACACCAACGAGGAATATGATCAGCTCTTCCAGGAATCCGGCGTAATGCGGGAGAACACCTGGCAGGAATTCTTGGATACATCTTTGGCCCTGGGTATGTGTCCGCCGCTTCGGGGAGACAACGTGGTAATGATTACCAACGGCGGTGGTGCAGGCCTTCTGGCATGCGATCACTTCGAGCGTCTGGGAATGCCGCTTAAGGAACTGAAAGAAATTTCGCCGGAACTTCGGACCAATATCCGGAAGTACATGCCATCCTTCGGTTCCCCACTGAATCCGGTAGACATCAGCGGTACCGCAACATCGGACATGTACGGTGGTGCGCTGAGAACTGATTATAGAGATGAGAATGTAGATGGAATCGTCATTTCCGTATGCCCAACCGCAGTAACCGATGTGGAAGCCATTACAGATACGGTAATTGAAATTCACCGTCAATACAAGAACTTGGGCAAGCCGTTCATCATGGAATGCCAGGGTGGCAACGAGTGCAGAGATGCCATCATGAAACTGAGAGATCACGGCATTCCGGCATTCTCCACCATGGAGCAGGCAGTGAACGCCATGATGGCACTTCGGAACTACAGCCACATCATGAGCAAGAAGGAACTTCTTCTGAAGAAGATGCACGAAGAGGAAGAGAACAAATAGAAATCGGAGTTGTAATGAATAAAGATCGACTGTTTAAAATTATTTTTGCCCTGGTGATTCTTCTGGCAATACTGTTCTTCAGCGTAGGCAAGTGGACCTTCAGCGGAATCGCAGTGCTGGTGGCAGCGGCGATGTACATGAATGCAGGGGGCGGGGATTTCAATTCCCGCAACCTGTATGAGAAGAAGGTGGAGAACACCCAGGGCTGGACGCTGGATCAGCTGCATCGGGTGCTGTCGGATATGAACACACCGCTGGGACGTTGCTGGGTGGGATCTCGGAAGGAGAGCCAGGAACCCTGCATCGTGTTCGGTCCGGCGCCTTTCAAGGACTACATCCTGATTACAGTGAACGAGAAGGAAATCAGCCTGGTATCCGGAACCGAGGTGGAACACCTGGTGTATCCGGAAAGCGAGGCATGGCGGTTCCAGGAAATCATCGATACCGAGAATCTGGAAGTAACTCCGAAGCGTTACTCGGCTTTCGCAGGAGACAAGGTGATTACTGCAGTCCTGATGTCGGATTTGGCGGATCAGATTTCTAATCTGATGAAGGACGCATCTCCTCTTCCGGAGGAACTGGACATGTTCACTCTTTATCATTACAACAGCCACGATACCACCGTTCGGGATCTGGAGGAGAACTGCTACGCTAGGACTTCTACTGCGTTCGACCCGCTGTCTATCGTCATCTATGACATGGATGGAAATGAGACGGCGAAGGTAACCGGCGATCTGAAGAACCGGGCGGCTGGCTTCAAAGTTCAAATTGGCGAAGAGGATTACGGAACCATCTACTGCGATAAGAATTCGAAACAGGACGCCTACTATCTGGAGGGCTCGGACGGTATGTTCCGCTTGGAATCCTTCCGGGCAGTTCGGAGAGCCAATGTGGGCATGAATTACACGCTGACACTGGATGGAGAGGTAAAAGCAGTTCTGGCATCCTCTCCACGAATCCGATTCACATCCACTGGGTTGATTGAGAATGATGTAATTTGTAGCTTTGATAATGAATACCTGTTGTGGTATCTGATTATTCAGGAGACCGTTACGGCACTGAATGGATTTGTAAAATAATCGAAGTGAGGAGGCTGAACATGAACAGAATTCTTGTTCCTATCGATGGATCACCGAGAAGCCTGATTGCCATTGAGCATGTGAAGACCACGTTCTCACCGAAGGCCTTTGAGATTGTGCTGCTGATGGTCCATGAGAACCTGATGATGATTACGGACAAGGAGGAAATTGCACGGATTCATAAGGATATGGAGGAACAGCTGGAGCTGATTCGAAGTAACCTGGATAAATACGAAGTAATTTCCAAGACTGCCATTGGAAAACCGGGTCAGCGGATTTGCGAATGCGCACAGGAGACTGGGGCCAGCATGATTGTGATTACGAAATCCACGAAGCCGAACCACAACAATACCATTGGCATGACTGCGTCCTATGTTATTCGTCATGCAGGGTGCAATGTGCTGGTGGTTCACGAACGGGCGCGGAACGCGAAGGAATCCTATCGGGGAATGATATACCGAAGTGCGGAGAGCACGGTGAACCTGAGAGGTGCTCTTAGTCTGAAACAGAGCGAGTGCATGCTTCCAAGCGTGGCAGGAAATGTAATCTACCGGATTCATGTGACCAGGGGAAGAGTTCGCTTCCTGCACAGATCCTACAACCCGGATACGAAGGAATGGAGTCTTCCACCGGTGAACGGAGAAGAGGAGTTCTACGACATCTCTACCGGTGAGACCTTGGAGATTCCGGTGAATGCCGAAGGCGGTGAGGTTATTGACCGAATTCGGGTGGTGAACCGCAATATGAAGACGGAAGCGGTGTTCCACTATCAGATTCGAAAAGAGAATCAGTAACGAATATTTGACAAATGGATAATGTTTTGTTATCCTGAAATAACACTATAGGAGGGAAGAGATATGAAAAGAATCAAGACTATTTCTACAAGAAACTTACAGAACTCATCCGTTACAGGTGGATGTGGCGAGTGCCAGACTTCTTGCCAGTCTGCTAGCAAGACTTCTTGCAGCGTAGCAAATCAGCATTGCGAACAGTGCAAGGAAAATTAATTGAAGAGCGCTGCTGATGATACGGCAGCGCTTTTTCGTGTGATGAGAAGCATAGCGGGCTGTCTTACGGACAGGTCGCTTTCCTGTTTATATAGTGATTGGAGTAATGAATGGTACATCAGTACAAATTAGGTGGGTACAACATAGTAATCGATGCTAACAGCGGATCCGTCCATTCTGTGGATGACGTAGCATACGACATTATCAGTATGTATGAAAATTCTACTACAGAAGAAATTTGCGATGCGCTGATTCCGAAGTACGCATCGGAGAATCTGACCGAAGAAGATATTAAGGAGGTTATGGAGGATTTGGCGCAGCTCAAGAAGGAAGGCAGCCTGTTCTCCGATGACCCATTCGAGGAAGCGGCTGCAAAGATTAAGAGAAAACAGTCGGTTCTCAAGGCAATTTGCCTGCACGTGGCCCACGGATGCAATATGGACTGCAGATACTGCTTTGCCGGAAAGGGCGATTACAGTGGAAAGGCTGGAATCATGCCACTAGAAGTGGGAAAGCAGGCACTGCGCTATCTGGTGGAGAAATCCGGAACTCGGAAGCACCTGGAGGTGGACTTCTTCGGCGGAGAGCCACTCCTGAACTGGGACGTCTGTAAGGAGTTAGTTGCCTATGGACGGGAGCTGGAAAAGGAATACGACAAAAAATTTAATTTTACCCTAACCACCAACGGCCTTCTGATTGACGATGAGGTCATCGACTTCTGCAACAAAGAGATGGGAAATGTGGTTCTGAGCCTGGACGGCCGGAAAGAAGTGCATGATTTCATGAGACACACACAATCCGGCGAGGGAACCTATGATAAAATCATAGAGAAATTCAAGCGTCTGGCGGATGCCCGGGATCAGAAAAACTATTATATGAGAGGAACTTATACCGCATATAACAAGGATTTTGCGAAGGACGTCCTGCATATGGCGGACATGGGCTTCAAGGAAACCAGCATTGAGCCTGTGGTCAGTGCACCGGATGTGGATTACGCCCTCCACGAAGAGGACGTGCCTTTCCTCTGTCAGCAGTACGAAGAACTTGCCGAGGCAATGCTTGAGCGGAAGAAGAAGGGAGAAGGATTTAACTTCTACCACTACACCATCGATTTGACAGGAGGTCCGTGCATCTACAAGCGGGTAGCCGGTTGCGGCGTTGGAACAGAATACCAGGCGGTAACACCGACAGGAGATCTGTACCCGTGCCACCAGTTCGTTGGGAACGACGAAATGCTGATGGGTAACGTGTACGAAGGGGTGACCCATCCGGAAATCGTGGAAACCTTCCTGAATGGAAATAACGTGTATACCAGGGATAAATGCAGAGATTGCTTCGCAAAGCATTACTGCGCCGGAGGATGTTCCGCCAACAACTACCATTCCAACGGCGATATTGACAAAGTCTATGAGCTGGGCTGTGACCTGCATCGGAAGCGCATCGAGTGCGCAATCATGCTGAAGGTGGCAGAGCAGGATTTGGGATTAACCGAGTAGAGAAGGAGGCGTCAATGGAGAAAGTAATTCTGGCATCCAGAAACAAGGGAAAGCTGGAGGAAATCAAGGCGATTCTCGAGAAATTTGGCATGGAAACGATTTCGAGGGATGATGCCGGAATTCCGACTTTTGAAGTGGAAGAGACCGGAAATACCTTTGAAGAAAATTCCCTGCTGAAGGCCCAGGCCATTATGGATGTGGCCCATGTCATTACCATTGCGGATGACAGCGGCCTGGAAGTGGATGCATTGTCGGGTGCGCCGGGAATATACTCCGCCCGATATGCAGGAGAGAACTGCACTTTCGAAGATAACAATCGAAAGCTCCTTCAGGAACTGGAGGGGGTACCGGAGGAACAGAGAGGTGCCGCATTCGTATCCGTTATCACGATGCTTTTTCCAGATGGGGAGAAGCTAGTGGCGCGAGGGGAGTGCCGCGGAAAGATACTAACGGAACTCCGAGGCGAGGAAGGCTTTGGGTATGACCCCTTGTTCATGCCGGAGGGAGAGAATCGGTCCTTTGCAGAAATGACCTCGGAGGAAAAGAACCGAATCAGCCACCGCGCGAAATCACTTCAGATACTTGAGGACATGATACGTGAAAGAGACAAGAACTAAAGAGCATCTGAGCAAAAATAACTGGATCAAAATCATATTCCACATATGGCGACAGTTCGATGATCCCTATTACACGGGATTTGCAGCCCAGATTGCATACTTCTTCTTCATGGCCAGTATGCCAACGCTGATTGTGCTGTCCCAGGTGCTGGGTCTCTTTGATGTGTCCTTAGATTTCATCAAAGTATGGCTAGAGAGCCATGTAAGCGAAAGCGTGTACAGCCTGCTAGTGGGATTTTTCAGTGCCAATTCGGTAAAAGTAACTAACACCATCCTGATTCTGGTTGCTTTGTGGT
>JBNMGJ010000097.1:0-6674 GCA_050872185.1 Mogibacterium sp. | reverse complement strand
TCTTCACCCTTCAGGTAGGCCTGAATTCCTAAGATGGAATTCTCCACCATGTTGGCCACCGCTTCTTCCGTGTAGAAGGCGGTGTGCGGGGAGAAGAACACGTTGTGGAAGCTGCGCAGCACCGCCATTTCCGGGTTGTCGATGATGGTGCCGGACAGATCTTTGTAGTAGATTCCCAGTTCCTTCTCGATAACATCCAGTGCAGCAAAGCCGATTTTACCATTCACCAGATTCCGAATCATGGCATCGGTGTCCACCAGCTGTCCTCTTGCGCAGTTCACCAGAATGACGCCGTCCTTCATCTTGCCGAAGGAAGCCTCGTCAATCATGTGATAATTGCTCTCCAGTGCCGGTGCGTGAAGGGTGATGATGTCACTTTCCGCGTACAGGGTATCCAGGTCCACGTACTCGGCGTACTTCTTCACATTCTCCTTCGGGAATACGTCGTAGGCCAGAATGCGGCAGCCGAAGCCGGACAGGTGCTCGATAACGGTACTGCCAATACGGCCGGTACCGATGACACCCACCGTGCTCTTGGAAATTTCCCGGCCTAGCTTGCCCTTCAGGGTGTAGTCCTGCACGTTGGCTTTGTCCATGATGTAGCGGAGCTTGCGGCAAGCGATGAGCATCAGCATGATGGTGTAATCCGCCACGGAAGCGGGATCATAGGTTACGTTGGTGACGCCCATTCCCACCTTGAAGGCGTGCTCCACGTCAATGTGGTCGTATCCGATGGTTCGGGTGGAGATAACTTTGACGCCATTCTCCTTCATGGCATCGATCATGCCCGCCGGTGTGGGGGTGGTGATGATGGAGATTCCGTCATACCCCTTCGCCAGATGGTAGTTCTCCGGTCCCGGGAATTCGGTGGTGTAGTCGAATTCCACGCCGTACTGCTTGGAAAACTTCTCAAAGAATGGAAGCTCATCAAATTCTCTCATGGTGTACACAAATATTTTCATGTCTTATCCCTTCCGGGCCTGCCTGGCCTCGTTCATCCACTGGATATACTTTGTTCTTCCATTATATCCCATGGGAAAACCACTTGCAATGTAACCCCTTGCAATCTCTTCTATAGAGGATTACAATAACCAGTGTGCATTTTCCGGCGGATTTTCATCCTGCCGGATGCACGCTGCAAGTAATACCAAGCAGTTCGGGTCCGATATCCTGCTTGTAAAAGATCAAAACCAAAGGAGTACATCAATGAAAAAATGGATTCAACGGGAACTGGAGGATTACCGAATCCTTCTAAGAAACGTTCCCAGTCTCGTCACATCCCTCTTCGTGGTCAGCGTCATCATGATGAATCTGCTGGCCAATAAAGAGCTGTTTTCCTTCCGCTACCTGGCGCTGGATTGCGGCTTCGCCCTGAGCTGGGTGTCCTTCCTGTGTATGGACATGCTGTGCAAACGCTTCGGCGGAAAGGCCGCGGCCAAGATTTCCTTCTTGGCACTGGTGATTAACCTGGGAGCCAGCCTGATTTTCAAGGTTCTGTCTCTGACTCCAGGAATGTGGGGAGAATACTATTCCACCGGAAGCATGGATGTGAACAATGCCTTGAACGCCACCATCGGCGGCACCTGGTACGTGGTGCTGGGAAGCAGCCTAGCCATGTTGCTTTCTTCCCTCTGTAACGCCGGTATCAATTCCTTCCTGGGACGCCGCCTTTCCAACAAGACTTTCCGGGATTTCGCCATCCGTTCCTACGCTTCCACCATGATTGCCCAGTTCGTGGACAACCTGACCTTCGCCATCGTGGTTTCCTACCACTTCTTCGGTTGGACCCCGGTGCAGGTTTTCTTCTGTTCTCTGACCGGCGCCTTCATGGAACTTCTCTGTGAGGTGATTTTCAGCCCTCTGGGCTACAAAGTCAGCCTGGAATGGGAGGCAGACAAAGTGGGCGAACCGTACCTCCAATACCGCCGGAAGCGATCCGCAGCGAAGGCTTCCGCATAGATTTTGCTAAAAGCAAATTCCATTCACCATGGAGAACCGGTTTCTCCGTGGTGAATTTCTTCTATAATATAATTGATTTTTGTAAAAGGAGCTATCGATGAATATTCTGATTACCGGCACTGCCAGCGGAATCGGCTTGGCCACTGCCGAATACTTTCTGGAAAAGGGACATTCCGTCACCGGATTCGACCAAATGCCTGCGGCCATCGCCCACCCGGATTACCGGCACGTAATACTGGACATCTGCGACACCGCCTCCTACCCGGAGGACCTTCACCCAGATGTCCTGATTAACAACGCCGGAGTCCAGGAAAGCGGCCGAGATATTGATATTAATTTGAAGGGAACCATTCAGATTACGGAGAAATACGCGATTCAAAATCCCGACATCCAAGCCGTGGTAATGGTAGGTTCCGCCAGCGCCCACACAGGATCGGAGTTTCCGGAATACGCTGCCAGCAAGGGAGGGCTTCTGTCCTACACCAAGAACGTGGCGCTGCGTCTGGCACCCAGAGCCATCTGCAACAGCATCGATCCCGGCGGCGTGCTGACGGATTTGAACCGTCCGGTGATGGACAACCCAGAGTTGTGGGATCAAATCATGGAACTGACGCCCCTAAAACGCTGGGCTACACCGGAAGAAATTGCTGAGTGGATCTATTTCGTCGCAGTCCGAAACCGCTTCATGACCGGCCAGAACCTGCTGATTGATGGAGGGGAAGCTGGAGATGCGCACTTCGTATGGGAGGATTAATTACATAGACTATGCTTGAAAATCTGATTTTCTGTCTGAACGCCACGGTGCCAATTTTCTTTCTGATTCTTCTGGGAATGTTCCTCCGGAAGATTCAGCTGATTGATGATGCTTTTACTGGGAAACTAAATACGCTGGTATTCCGAGTATGCCTACCAGCCCTTCTGTTTCACGACATGTGCCGGACGGACTACCGCACCAACTGGAATACGGAGTACGTGATTTACTGCGCCCTGGCCACCCTAGCAAGCATCCTGATTTGCACAGGAATCTCCTACCTGCTTCGGGACCGGAGCATCCAGGGCGAATTCATCCAGACATCCTACCGGAGCAGCGCTACCATTCTTGGAATCGCCGTGGTGCAAAACCTGTACCACAACGTAGGAATGGCGCCCCTGATGGTCATCGGTGCGGTGCCGATTTACAACATCGCTGCGGTCATCGTGTTGGAAATGTACCGGCCGGACCGGGGGAAGCTGGACGGAGCTCTTTTCCGCAAAACCCTCCACGGCATCATCACCAACCCCATCATTCTGTCCATTCTTCTGGGATTTGCCTGGTCTCTTCTGAGACTGCCGGTTCCGGAAATCATGGATACCACCGTGGATTATGTGGGACGCTGCGCAACGCCCCTAGGCATCATCGCCATGGGAGCCTCCTTCCAGTGGGAGAAAGCCCGGGAATCCGCCGGTCCTGCGGTAATCAGCACCCTGATTAAACTGTTCGGGCTCTGCGCCCTCTTCTTGCCATTGGGGGTTCACCTTGGATTCCGAAAGGATTTGCTGGTGGCCGCGCTGGTGATGTGCGGTTCTTCTAGCACCATCAGCTGCTTCGTCATGGCCAAAGGCATGGGCCACAAGGGAGACCTGACCATCAGCGTGGTCATGCTCACCACCCTGCTGTCCGCCTTTTCCCTGACCTTCTGGCTGTTCATTATGAAGACGAACAATTGGATCTAAAGAAAATGCCGGCTTGCACGCAAAAGGAAAAACGCCTGCGTCAATTCGCTGAATATTCCACAAGGACAGATGCTATCGTTGATGAAATGATGAAGGGCTTTCGAATGGCGAGGAGCAACTTTTTTTGCCCTCGCCCGAAAGCCCAAATCTTTTCATCCTACGATAGCCTGTCCTGAGGACATGAAGTGAATTGACGCAGGCGCTTATTCGTCTAGCAGTCGGTACCCCACGCCGATTTCCGTCACAATGTACTGAGGCTTCCCCGGTACTTTCTCGATTTTGCGGCGAAGGCCCGCCATCAGCGCCCGCAGGGACTGGGTGCTGTTCCCGTAACTAACGCCGTACAGTTCGTCCAGCAGAGTCCTTGTGGTGATGACTTTTCCAATATTGTGGAACAACAGGGAAAGAAGCTGGTATTCCAGCGGCGTAATGTGCACCGGCTCGCCATCCAGGAACACTTCCTTGGTGTCGAAGTTAATGCGAAGCCCCCGAACGGAGGCCTCCTGCCCCTGACGATTCCTTTCCTCCCGAATCAGATGCCGCCGAAGCACCCGAATTCTCGCCATCAGCTCCGAAGTGGAGAAGGGCTTGGTCAAGTAATCCTCTGCTCCCCGGTCTAGCGCCTCAATCATATCCTCTTCTTTGTGCCTTGCAGACACTACAATAATCGGAATCGCCGAGTTCTTTCGAATTCGCCGGATGAGATCCAGTCCATCCCCATCTGGAAGCCCCAGATCCAGCACCATAATATCCGGATTCTTGGACCGAAATTTCCGCATGGCTTCCTCCACGCCATATGCGGATACCACGCCGTATCCCTCTTCCGCCAGAGAATAGGCGATGAAATCCTGAATCTGTCGGTCATCTTCCACAATCATGATGGTTTCTTTGCTATCTGCCATCTTCTTCCTCCATTGGTTCCATCGGTAATGTAAAAATAATTTCCGCCCCGGCCGTATCTTCCCGGTTCTTTGCTTCAATGGTCCCACCGTGGGCTCTCACGATAGAGTCACAGATGGATAACCCCAGTCCAAACCCTCGGTATACCACCGTATCCCCTCGATTGGATTGATAGAAGGGTTCAAAGAGATGGGGCAAATGCTCTGGATTGATTCCTTTTCCCTGGTCCCGGACACGAAAGACCGCGTTACTTCCCTTCTTTTCCAGAATAACTTGGACGCCATCCTTTTTCCGAGTATGATGGACGGCGTTCTCCAGAAGATTGGTCACCGCCTGCTGGATTAGGGAGGCATCCATGGGAACGAAGAGAATCTCATCGGGAAGGGTGACTTTGATGTCGTACTCTGGATGATGGACCTCGGTCAGCTGCACCGCTGCGCCGATTACTTCTTCCGCCGCTTCCATTTCTTTCTTAATCTGTACGCCGCTTTCCAGCCTTGTAATTCCCAGCACATTCTCCACCATCCCGGACAGATTCTGGGCATCGTCGTAGATGTTTTTGGCCATGCGGTAATCCAAATCTTTCGTCTCTAGAGAATGCATGAGCATCTCCGCATTTCCGCAGATACTGGTAAGGGGAGTCCGTATATCGTGGGAAATGGACCGAAGCAAAGTGGCTCGGAATCGCTCTTCCGAAGCTTCTTCTCGCGCCTGAATCCGAAGTTCTGCGGTGCGGTACCGGTCTAACGCCAGGCAAGTGCTGTCGATAATGGAATGAAGCAGCTGAAGTTCGCCTTGTCCCATCCGTTCCTGATCATTGATTCGAATGCGGATGGCGCCCACCAATCCCGCATGACCTCGCAGGGGCCACTCATAGAATTCATCCCCTCGCATGAAGGATTTCTGTCCTTCCATCATCCACTTCAGGATTCCCTCTGTGGAATGGAAAGGATACTGAGTCAAGGCCGCCTTCGGTCCAGCAGTCTGATACACGTAATTGGCACGGGGTGTTCCATTCCGATCGAAGGCCACGTATCCTACTCCGCAGCCAACTCCTTCGTTAATTGCCATCAGTGCAATCCCCATGATGGCCTCCGCGCTCTTGGCATCCGCAAGGTCGTTATTCAAATGAAGAAGTTGTTCGTTGAGCTCCCCTCGTTCCAGGGCAATCTGCGCTTCTTTCCGGACCCGGGAGGTAAGAATACTCGTAACCAGAGCCACCACAATCATCACCGCCATGGTCACCAAATACCGAGGTGGAGCGGTCATGTTATAGGAGAACTTCGGTGTGGCAAAGAAATAGTAGTACACCATGGTGGATCCGATGGAAGCCAGCACACCCAGTGCAAAGCGACCAGTTCTCCATACCACCAGAAATACGCACAGGAGGTACAGCATAATGGTGGCCTCGGAGGAAATCATTCGGAGCGAGAATCCATAGGCCACCAGAGACGTAGCCCCGAAAATTCCAAGGGTTACGAAAATATGATACAAATACGAATTTTCATCATCGGGTCCACTAAATCTGATGTATCTATCCATTGTTTCCTCACTTAATTTGTGTATAATTTACCTATGATACTTGATATACTTGTGATTATAATTTTTGTAATATTTGCGCTCCGTGGAAAGAACCGAGGAGTCGGTGAATCCCTCATTCGGCTAGCGGCACTTGTGGCTGGCATCGGGCTGGGCACCGCTTTGACGAAACCGCTATCCGCTCTTCTTCTCCAGACGCCCCTTCGCGCCTCTGTGCAAAGCGGTCTGGAGAACGCCTTCCACGGAACGAAAGCGAACCTGATGGATTTCATTCCCAAGGCCATCGGTACCACCCTTCAGGACCTGGGCATCCAGGACCTGTCTATTGACGTGAGTCATTTCACCCAGTTAGCCATTCTGGTGCTAGCATTTCTATTGATTATCCTGGCGGTGAATCTGGTCTCGCTGGCCCTTCGCCGTCGGCTTCATGCTGCCCGGAAGAAGGGGACCCTTGTGGGCAGCACCGACTCCGCTGCCGGTTTTCTAACAGGAGTTTTGAAGGGCACCCTTTGCGTCTTCCTCTTCCTGGCTTTCATGTTCCCGCTGGCCGGTGTCTTTATGCC
>JBNMGJ010000224.1:0-2784 GCA_050872185.1 Mogibacterium sp. | reverse complement strand
CTCTCACACCTATAACGTTAAAGCAGCGGGGGGAACTCCCGTGTCAATCCCTCATAGGGAGAGTCGCAACGAACCAGATGATTTCGGGCTGTATGTTCTCACCACCGTGTCAATCCCTCATAGGGAGAGTCGCAACAACCGTACTTTCAACGGTTTCAGGATGGGCTGGTCTTAAAAGGCCTCTTTTTCTCCCAATTTCCTATGCACACAGTATACAATTTTTGGAATTATATTTCAACTCCTTGTACGTTCATTTATTGCAATTAAATTGAAAATTGTCACTTCTTCGTTTCATACGAATAAACTGCTTCTCACCCCTGATTCAAATTGAGTTTTCCTCTTTCTAATTTCTCTTTCTAGTTATATAATGTAATTATCAACCAATCAAAGTTAGAATTAATTTATTTTAGAAAGGATTGATACCATGAACTCACATGAACAGACGGTGCTGATGCCACTGCGCTACTTCCCTTTGCAGGATTATTCCAGAGACGCTCTGGAGGCTTTCGTTCGTGAATACACGTCCCCTCATTGGGAGGAAAGTCTGGTTCTACACAACCACTATGTCATCTTCAACGATTATAACGAAGATATTGATGATTTTGCCACAAGACTATATCGTTCGTTAAAGAAAGAGAAACCTGAGTCTTTCAGTGGAATCATTGACGAGGAAGTGCTTCTGTCCAATCCTCAGCGGTTGCAGCAGAAGACTTTCAATCGGAACTACTTGCTCTTCGTCACCAATTGCAAAGATTCCGAGATGGACGAGGAAGACTGCGAACAATGGGAGGCTGTACGAAAGATAAGCGAAACCCCCAACGCACCAACCATTATTTTGTGCACCACCAAAGATATCTTCGAGAAGCGATTCCGGGGCAACGATGCTTTATACCACCGGTTCTTCACACGAGAAACCCGAATTGTGTTCAAAGAGGACTTCGCACCGGACGAGATTCATTCCTTACTCAATGAGGAGATTGACATTCAGCTCCCATTCCAGCGCACCGACGAGTTCGATGCACGCATGACGGACTATCTGAAAGATGTCTATCCGAAGGCCGATTTGAAGCGCCAGGATTTCATCGAGGATATGCTCCGCCGTATCAACGCCCTGTATTATCAGAAGGGACTGGACAACGAACTTCTCACCGAGGCCTGCGTGCCGTTCTGGAAACCGATTGCGGAAGGAACATCTCCTTCCCCTACAGAACCAGAAGAAGTCATCGATGAGGACTCTCCCTCAGAAGAATCCCCGGTAAAAGAATCTTCGTATGAACAGAGTACGACCGACATTCCGGACAAGTGCAAAAATTGTTCTGAAAAGGAACCAACCAAAAAGGAAGAGGCGCCGGAAATCGCGCCGGAACTGTTTCACATACCAAAATTTATTGAAAAAGAATCCGACAGTACAAAATCAACGAATGCTAAAAACATTCTAATTCTTGCACTGAGTACGCTTCCTAAAAGAGGTTATCATAAAACGAAATCCTACGATTCAGAAGAAAGTGCATACGAATACTACTATCAACTGGAGCCGGTTCCGCAGATGATTCAGAAAAATTTGTCTAGGTATGGTCAGAAGTTAGATAAAATCCTGATTTTGGCTTCCGCTGCTACACTCGATCCTGCAAATCATGAAGTTCCAATAGATGGTAATAAGAGGCTACAATTGTTGGACGGCCCTGATGATTTCATCTGCCAGGCTTCTGCATTGGATTACTTCGCCTATCGTCTGAAGGAGTATTTTGGTGAAGATATGCCTGAAATCCGCACATTCAAATATGAAAACTCAAAAGGTGCCAATATTTCTAACATCACGAAACCACTCTACCAGATGCTGTCTGAAATTCGGAAAACTCCGAAGGCAACCCTATATGCAGACATCCATGGCGGACTCCGTCAACAACAACAAATTCTGAGTGGCATCATGTCTCTACTTGAAATCGAAGGGATTCCAATGAAACCATCCAACGTATTCAGCGTGGAATTTGACGACGATACTAGAAAGAGCAGAATCGTGGAGGCAAGCGAATCTATTAAAATCAATAAATTTGTCTCCGGCATGAACGAACTGTCGAAGTACGCACGAATTGGATCTCTTAAGGAATACATCCAGGGTGCGGACGCACCGGAAGTCCAAGAGCTGCTCCATACACTGGAATCCATTTCCTCCGACATCCAATTCTGCAACGTGGCACATTTCGAAAGGGATTTCAACAAATTGCCAGGAAACCTTAATGCGGTTAAAGAGAAAGGAGCGAACTCCATGCTCGCCCTCTTCCTGGACGATGTGCGCGGAACATTCGGAAAACTGGCGGAAGGAGAAATTTCTGTTCCAGATGAAGTGAAGTGGTGCATGGAGAAAGGTTTCTACCAACAAGCACTGTCCATTATTGAAGCCAAGATGCCGATGTATTTAATTGAAAATGGAATTATTGACTGCGATAACGACGCAGAAGATTACATTGCAGAAGAAGGCCACTTCCTGGTAGGAAATAAGTTAAGATTATATCCAGATATTCTCAAAACGCTAACCAACACTGTCAAGGATGTATATCAGAAAACGAACAAGGGCGGCGTTGCATTTTCGCAGATTCTGCAGAATAGCGAACAGAGAATTGTTGGATCCATCATCAAACCGAATTCGCAGTGCAAATGGAGCTATGATTATATCGACTTCACCTTCGACACCCCGAATGCTGCAAAATTGATGGTTCTTCATGCTACCTTCAAGACTCTTCGGAATGCGATGAATCATCCAAATAAGAATCTCAATTTCACATT
>JBNMGJ010000013.1:0-19705 GCA_050872185.1 Mogibacterium sp. | reverse complement strand
GTGTATACACAATGCGAAGGCGTGCCTTGGACTCCGCAGACAAAGCATCCGATGAACGGAGCTTCCGGAGCATGTTCATGTAGGAATCGTCCCAGGTCTTTCCCACATACATAACTCGGTTTTCCTGAACGTATTCCTCCAAGGTTGGAACCTTCTGAAGATATTGTACAATCTCCTCAAATTCCGGCATTCGTTCCTGTACCGCTTTCGCTCCTTCTGGGCTAAGCTGGCCACCATCGTTTCCATAGGCCTTGAATCCATTGTATTCCGGTGGATTATGGGAAGCTGTAATCATCACGCCTCCCGCCAATTTGAAGTGACGAATGGCAAAAGAAAGCATCGGAACCGGTCTCAGTGTATCCGAAAGAATTACCTGCACCCCTTCTCGGGCCATCACTCTCGCTGTAATTTCCGCAAATTCCCGAGACATATTTCGAGAATCATAAGAAATAATCACACCTTCCTTCTCCGCCCCAGCAGACTTGATGCAATCGGCCAGTCCCTTCGCTGCGGCTGCCACGGTGTAGATGTTCATCCGGTTCGTTCCGGCACCCATCACCGCACGCAATCCTGCCGTTCCGAACCGAAGATTATCATTGAACCGATCTTCGATCTCCGCTGGAGAGCTGATAATATTCAGTAGCTCTCTCCGGATGCTCGGATCGATGCCTCTCGTATTAATCCATGATGTGTACTTCTGGATTGCTTTGCTTTCTTCCATAGTCTCGTCCTTTCTTCGGTATCTGTTCTATGGCATTCAACTTCTGATTCGCTACTCTACGGTAACACTCTTCGCCAGATTTCTCGGTTTGTCAATCTCGCATCCCTTCGCCTTCGCAACATAATATGCGTAGAGTTGCAACGGAACCACACTGAGAAGCGGTGTTAGTTCATCCAAGGTCTTCGGAATGTAAAATACCTCATCCGAATGCGCTTCAATGCTGGTATTCCCTTCCTGAGCCAGCGAAATAATATGGGCTCTTCTGGCTTTGACTTCCTGAATATTCGACACCATCTTATCAAAAAGTCTTTCCTGAGTTGCCAGTGCCACAACAATGGTTCTCGGTTCCATCAGCGCAATGGTTCCATGCTTCAGTTCTCCCGCTGCAATGGCGAATGAATTGATATAGGAAATTTCTTTCAGCTTCAAGGACCCCTCATAGGCTACGCTAGAATCCACACCTCTTCCAATGTAGAATACCTGTTCTCTATCGTACAGGCGATTTGCCAACTCCTCGATTCTTCCAGCCATCTTGAGCACTTCTTCCAGCTTCTCCGGAATCGCTTCCAGCTCTTCAACGAAATGCTGATAATCCTCGTCTGAAATCGCTTCATTCATCTCTGCAAACCAGAGTGCCAGAAGATACATGCACACCAGCTGTGTGGTATAAGCCTTGGTAGATGCCACGGCGATTTCCGGTCCCGCCTGAGTATAGAACACATCATCGCTTTCCCGTGCTACTGAGCTACCCACAACATTTACCACGGAAAGTACACGAGCCCCTTTGCGCTTTGCTTCCCGCAGTGCCTCCAGCGTATCAGCGGTCTCTCCTGACTGACTGATGGCGATGAACAGAGTGTGCTCGTCCACGAACGGGTCTCTGTATCGGAATTCTGAAGCGATATCCACTTCCACCGGAATTCTCGCCAGCTTCTCGATGACGTATCTGCCTACCAGACCGGCATGATATGCGGTTCCACAGGCAACAATAACAACTTTGTTGATTTTCTTGAAATCCTCTTTCGTCAGCTTCACGGTATCCTGCAGGTGCACCCGGCCGCTTTCGTCCAGATTTCTGCTGATGGTCTCTCGGATACCGGAAGGCTGCTCGTAGATTTCTTTTAGCATAAAGTGCTCGTAGCCACCCTTCTCCGCAGCGCTAACATCCCAGTCCACGTGCATAATCTGACGCTGTACCGGATGATCCTCTTCATCGTAGATGGATACAGAATCCTTGGTGAGAACCACGGTATCTCCGTTCTCCAGAAGGTATACATCCTTCGTATATGCCAGTAGCGCCGAGAAATCCGATGCCACGAAGTTACAATTCTGACCAATGCCCACAATCAGCGGTGCATTCTTCCGATACGCCACGAACTGATCCGGCTGATCCTTGGCCACCGCTGCGATAGCGTAGGTTCCTCTCATCTCGGAGATGGCCTGATCCAGCGCTTTCTTCAGGTCATGGTATTCGTGATAATACTTGCCAATCAGCATAGTCGCCACTTCTGTGTCCGTCTCGGTCTTGAATACCACACCTTCCTTCTGAAGGCGTTCCTTAATCTCGGTGTAATTCTCCACCGTTCCATTATGTACCACGGCAACGGTTTCATCCATGTCCATGTGAGGGTGTGCGTTCAAATCAGAAGGTGCCCCGTGGGTCGCCCAACGGGTATGGCCAATTCCCACATGTCCGCCTAAGCGTTCACCACCAATCAGCTTCTCTAGATTGCTGATAGCTCCCACATGCTTTCGAAGTTCTATTTTTCCATGATTCACCACTGCAATGCCAGCGGAATCATATCCACGGTATTCCAGTTTCTTCAGGCCATTGATGATAATGTCCTGGGGCTCCTTCGTACCGATATATCCCACAATTCCACACATATCTATTCTCCTTTACTCCATAAATCCAGTGGGTAGATTCCTTGGCGCTTCATATCCGCCAGGGCTTCCACCACACCTTCTCGATCTTCTCGGTAAGTCACACCGTACCATTTATCATGAGAATGAAGCACCGACACCGTTGCCCGTTTGCTCTGAATCTCATCGTTCACCATGGTCGGAATGTATGCTTCTCCTTTCATCGGGTTCTTTTCCAGAATCCGATCCAGCGCTGCGGAGAATCGTTCTTCAATCACCTGCATGAATTCCCGGCTAAATCCCAGGAGGTTCATGGATACCGGTGTTCCTTCCGGAATCAGGTGATTCTCTCCATTTCCGTTCAGCCCGTGAATCTTACCATCTTCTCGGTATCCCACTTCCGTGTGTTCTTCAATATTCGTCAACTTTCCATCTACAACCTGACAGATGCCCCTGGAAACATTTCCGTATCGAGAAAGGGTGTTCTCAATGGAGAATCCCACCATACAGTGCTCCGTCTCCTGTACCTTTGTCGTCAGATAATCATACATCAGCTGGAATGCTTCCGGGCCATAGAAATCGTCTGCGTTAATCACGGCAAAAGGTGCATCAATCACCTTTCTGGCCGCAAGAACCGCATGAGCCGTTCCCCAAGGCTTTGTCCGGCCTTCCGGCACCGAATAGCCCGCTGGAAGATCTTCCAGTTTCTGATGGACAAAAGTAGTTTCGAACAGCTTACCTGCCCGACTATCTATATGCTTCCGGAAGGTCTCCTCGAAATCTTCCTTGATGATAAAAGTAGCTCGGCGAAATCCAGCTCGGTACGCATCGTACAAGGAGAAATCCATAATGATATCCCCCTCGTCAGTCATCGAATCAATCTGTTTCGCTCCGCCATATCGGCTACCCATTCCTGCAGCCATGATAACAAGTATCGGCTCCACTTGTCTCTCCTTTTCTATTTACATATTGTTACCGGTTCATCTCTGCTTCAATACGAGCTCGAACCTTGTCTTCTCCCATAATCTGCTGAATGTTCCATACATCTGGGGACTGGGATCTTCCCATCAGTGCAATACGGATTACCGTGCTGACATGACCTACGTGACCCTTGTAGTCATCCGGATTCTTCTTGTAATCCTTCGGCTTTGCCGCATATCCCTGATTTACCGCAATTTCTCGAATCTTGTTGAACCAGTTCTCCTGATCATCGTTGTGATCATAGGTATCCAGATACTCTTTCAGAATCGCCTGGCGGTCGGATGCAGCCTCTTCCGGATAATCATCTTCAATCTGGAAGGACTCATCGAAGAAGTAACCGATAAATGTCATAATCTGTCTTGCATAGATTAAATCCTTTCTCGGTTTCCGGTCTCCACGACCCAGATCCAGAATCTGTTCCAACAGGTCCATATCCCGGAATACGTATTCGTATTCTGGGGCGAACTCTTCGGACCAGGATTTGAGCCATTCCGCCAGCTCTCTGGCTGGAATTCGAAGCAGGGTATCCTTGCTGACATCGTTCAGTTTGTTCAAATCGAAGAGCGCACCGGAGTTGCTCATCTTCTCCGTGGTAAATTCAAATTCATTGATATCCGCATCTGGATTTGCCATTCTCCACTCCTCGTAGTTGGAGTTCAGAATGGTTAGAAGATACTCTCTCACTGCCATCGGATGATATCCCTGACTGCGATAGTAATCCAGTGACAGTTCCGGGTCCTTTCTCTTGGACAACTTTCTCTTATTGCCATCTTCTCCAATCTTCATCAGCTGTGCGGTATGGCAATAGGTCGGCAGTTCGAATCCCAACTTGTCAAACAGTTCCACATGAATCGGCAGGGATGGAAGCCATTCCTCTCCACGTACCACGTGGGTGGTTCTCATCAGATGGTCATCAATGGCATGGGCAAAGTGGTAGGTTGGAATTCCCGTCGTCTTGATGATAACGATATCCTGGAAGTTCTCCGGAACCTCAAGCTCTCCACGAATTGCGTCCACCACCTTCGTTCTCTTGATATCGTCTCCTGTGGCATTTGGCGTGCCAGAGGACTTGAGGCGGATGACGAAATCATCACCTCTTTCCAATCGTTCTGCTACTTCCTTCTGCAGAACCTCATCGGTTTCCCAATCTCTGTAACGAGACCACTCACCGTAGATTCCTGGCGCAATCTTCAAGGATTCCTGCTTCTCGCGGATTTCGGAAATCTCCTCTTCCGAAAGAAAGCACGGATATGCCTTTCCCTCCGCAATCAACTTCTTTGCATAGCAGCGATAGATTTCACCGCGGTGGCTCTGGGTGTAATCTCCATACGCCCCTACATCACCATTTGCCGTTACACCTTCGTCAAATTGAATGCCAAAGAATGCCAGTGACGAAATCACCGTCTCCACCGCATTCTCTACATATCTCTTATCATCCGTATCCTCAATCCGAAGATAGAACACACCGTTACTCTGGTGAGCCAGACGCTCATCCACAAATGCTCCGTAGAGGTTTCCCAGATGGATAAATCCCGTTGGGCTCGGTCCCAGTCGGGTTACTTTCGCTCCTTCCGGAAGATTTCTCTTCGGATACTTTTTTTCATAATCCTCTGGTGTCATCGTAATGTCCGGATAGATTCTGTTGCTTAATTCTACTGTATTCATTTCCTATTTCTCTCCAAATTTCTCCATAATCAGTGCTGCAATGTACTCTGCATCCCTCTGCAGCTCTTCCGTGTCTTCGCCTTCCAGCATCACACGAATCAGCGGTTCTGTTCCAGACGGACGAATTAGCACGCGGCCTACGCCTTTGAGCTTGTCTTCCACTTCCTGAATTCTTGCTTTGACATCTCGATCCTTCATCACATCGTTTTTGTATTCCGGATCTACTTTTGCATTCACCAATGCCTGAGGATAGATAACAATCTCCTCTCCCAGTTCACTGACCTTCTTTCCGGAAGCTTTCACCGCCTTGATGAACTGTAGGGAGGATAGAACGCCGTCTCCAGTAGTGGTGTAGTCCAGGAAAATCATGTGTCCCGACTGCTCGCCACCCAGAACAGATCCAGTCTCCAGCATGGATTCCAGTACGTAACGGTCTCCAACGCCGGTCACGTCAACGGAAATCCCCTGCTTTTCCATGTATTTGTGCACACCCAAGTTGCTCATCACTGTGGCCGTAATCTTGTCGTCATAAAGGCGACCCTGAGACTTCAGCATGGTACCGCAAATGCACAGAACATGGTCTCCGTTCAGCACCTGGCCCTTATCGTCCACAACAATCAGGCGGTCTGCATCGCCGTCATAGGCAAAGCCCACATCAGCGCCTAGCTCTACCACCTTCTTCTGCAGGTTCTCCGGATGGGTGGATCCACAGTGTTCGTTGATGTTGATTCCGTCCGGTGTATTGGACAGAACGGTCACCTCCGCACCCAGTGCCCGATATACCGCCGGGGCAATCTGATAAGATGCTCCATTAGCAGTATCCAAAACAATCTTTATTCCGTCTAGCCGGATATCGATGGTATCCAGAAGAGACTGTTCATATACGCTGAAAGCATCCTCGACCTGATGACAACGTCCCACGCGCTCTCCAATATATTCCGGATGCTGGAATTCTTTCGCCAGAATGATATCCTCGATTTTCTCCTCAATCCGGTCATCCAGCTTGAATCCCTTTCCGTTGAAAATTTTAATGCCATTGTACTCAAAGGAATTGTGGGAAGCGGAAATCACCACTCCCGCATCTGCTTCGTAATGACGTACTAACCGAGCAACTGCCGGAGTCGGCATAACGCCTAATTTGATAACATCACCACCTACCGACATGATACCTGCTGCCAGCGCGTTCTCCAACATCTCACCGGAAATTCGAGTATCTCTGCCAATCAGAAACACCGGTCTATGGTTGCCATTTCCTAGCACGTAAGAGGCCGCTCTTCCAATTTCATATGCCAATGAAGCCGTTAATCCTTTGTTCGCTACACCGCGAATTCCATCTGTTCCAAATAATCTACCCATTTCTATCAATCCTTCTTGTTAAGATATACATATATATTTTTGTCTTCCAACTCGACCTTGTGAAGCTTTTTGCTTGAACTTACCGCTCCCTCCAGGTCATATTCCCCGGTTTTCAGTCCATTTGCATTAATGCTGACAGAAAAATCCCCGGCTGTAACATCTTTAATCCGGCTCCCAGTATCCGTCACTTTCACATATACAGAAGAACCACCATATGTCACGTTGTATTTACTGTTGAGGTTCTTAACCGTAATGCTAGAAGTTGGAATCTTGATTCTTTTCGTTTGATACTTCGTTACATTTACCGTCATCGCCAAATCCAGTGAATCGTTGGCTAGCGTAATTCCCTCTGGAAGCACGCAATCCACGTCTATCCGTCCCGATTCCGTTACATTGCTCAAATCGATATTTTCTGTCGTAACCGAGTCCACTTTATCAACAGCCTTCTGGCTTCCCTTAATGACAACGCTATCTGGAAGTTCATAGGTCCTGAGGTAAGTATTGTTATCTGGATTAGTTACATGGGCCTTGAGAGATACCGTCTTCGTCTGGCCTTTCACCACGGTAACGGAGGCCCGACCAGGAGTTACTTTCAAATGAGAAATCTCATCTCCTTTGCTGTCGATAGGAACTACCGATACGCTGTAGGTTCTAGCCTTCGTTGAAAGCTTCGCTTCCTCTACTGGAAGACGGACATACTTCACACTCTTGACCAGGCTCTTTGCACCGCTTACTTCAAAGTAATCATTGCTAGTAGCCTTCGCAATCGGTTCTGTTGTCCCGCTGGTCTCCACCGCATATTCCGTTCTTCCGGTCACACTTCTCGTTTCAATTTCCTCTGTATTCACCGTTACGCTAGTCTCACTCTGAGATACAACGCTGACCTTAGACGGCGTGTGTACCGTCAAATGTACCGTATTCTCGCCTTTTCCCACATCGGACAGATTTCCTCGTGCCGTAATGTCGCCCTCTTTCATCTTATTCAGGACACTTCTCCGTCCCTGGACATGGACTTCTATAGTCTTCCGATTCGTCGATCGAATGGCGATTCCTTTGGTCTCCATTGTCTTCTCATGAGAATAGGTAATCGGAACATCTTTATAGACTCTTGTGGTTGTAGGATCCACATTATACATCACGTACAGCCACCCGCAGAAAGCAATTACCAACGAAAGAATCACATTGACTTTCCGGTTATTCTCCATCTTTTCTGCCTTCCTTCCTGTGACGTTTCAGTTTTCTGGCCATCTTCTGCTTGAAGGTTTCTTCCTGTGGCATGTATAACCCCAGAAGGAGTTTTTCTACAGATTTCAAATCCATAAATCTTCGGAAATTTCCGTTCTCCGCCACGGAAATCACACCAGTCTCCTCTGATACAACGATGACAAGGGCATCAGAAACTTCGCTGACACCCAGTCCCGCCCGATGCCTAGTTCCCAGATTCCGCCCGATATTCTTCTTCTCCGTAAGTGGAAGAACACAGCTGGCCGCATGGATTCGATCTCCACGAATAATCACTGCTCCATCGTGGAGCGGAGACCCTTCGTAGAAGAGATTTCCCAGGAGTCTGGATGAAATTCTGGCATCGACAATCGCTCCCGTCTCAATAATATCCGTCAGCATGGTTTCCCGTTCGAACACCATCAGGGCTCCGGTTCTCGTTGCAGAGAAATCATCGACAGCCGCCACGATTTCCTTCACCACCGCAAAGGCGTGTTCCTTGTCCAGACTCCGGAACTGTCCGGATACCAGGTTCTTCCTTCCCAGTTGCTCCAGCCCTCGGCGAAGCTCTGGTTGGAACAGCACAATCAGTGCAAACAGTCCCATGGTCACAAAGTTCTTCAGAAGCCAGTTCAAAAGGTACAAATTCAATATATCCGACAGGAAGAAAATAATGACAAGAAAAGCCAACCCTCGCACAAGCTGCTGCGCTCGGGTTTCCTGTATGAATCCCAGAATTTTGTAGACCAGATATGCCACGATTAGTATATCCAGTACATCTACCAGTCTAAAACCTACGAATACATTCTGAAAAAATTCAATCATGACGCTCCTCGAACCGTTAATGTACACAAAAATTCATTTAATTATACCGTGCTTCCCAGACCTTTTCAAGTTAGCCGATACAATATTCGGATGCTCTTCACAAAAGAAGCACAAAAGTGAAACTTCTCTGTCCTTTACATTTCTGTTTTATTATACCACTATTCTCATTAGGAAAACGGATTTCAATTAAATATATCGAAAAAGGTGACACCTGAGCACTACAGATGTCACCTCATTCTTGAAGGATACTATTCCGTATCCTTCCCTTTTCTTCTCATCAGCATCACGATTAATATCACCACACCCAATAACATTACCGCAATTCCTGCTTTCAACCCTGGATAATGATAAGACAAAGTCACCTGATGCTTTCCTCTTGGAACCTTCACGCCGGTGAACGCCAGATTCGTATCCTGAATCTTCTCTGCTTTGTTTCCATCAATGGAAACGCTCCATCCCGCGTTGTTCAGAATAGACAGATATAGAATAGATTCCTTCTCGCAGTTAACGATTCCAGTAACGCTACTATCATCGAAGGAGCTCAGCTGGAAAGCGCTGAAATCCAACTTCGCCGCATTCTCTTCGTAGATATCCATCGGGATAGCGTAGACCTTAATGGAATCGTAGGAATATTTCCCCGCCTTGTCCATATGAATCCGAATATCCCCATCGAAGGAATCGTAATATCCAAGGTTAATGTTGTAATCACTAATATCATTCAGCCCGGTATTTCCGTACTTGTAACATTCTCCCGTCTTGCTCCGATCCCCCTTGGTCGCTGTAATGATAAAGCTGGTCCCCCCGGTGTAATCCTGCCGGTACAACTTTTCTTTTAGCTTATTATATCCCAGGTCGCTGACCTTCTGATCCTTCAAATGGATGTGCTCATCCCAGGTAATTGGGTTCCGATCCAGTCCCTCGAAAGCCACCACAATCTGCACGTTCTTCAGTTTCTTCGGTACGTGTATCAAGAAAGAGTTATCTTCATCGCTATCGTCCCCTTTCCGAACCAACATGGTTCCCTTGCCCGTTCCGGTCAATTCCACATTATCCTCATGAGTAATACGACAAGGAACGCTTTTCACATTGGTTTTCAAGGATTTCAGCGAGGCATGCTCGACTCCCGTCACACTCTTCGCTTCCTTGTCCGGAATCACCACGGCCTGGAGCATCACCTGCTCCCGCTCCAGCGGTGGGAATGTCTTCAGTTCTGACTCCGTAATGTACTTCGAATAGCTGGTTCCCAGTCCCATGGAGTGCTTGTTTCTATACACCTCCACATTATCTATAGTCTTCCAATACTCAAATCCGTACGGCACATACCCTGGCTTCTCCTGCTCCTTGTAATTCTTGTCCCGCAGGAAATATTTCACGCCCAAGAGATAATCCAGCCCAGAACGGTTATCGTTGGAAAGGCTGACAATTCGCCGGTTGTACCCCGCATTGTTCCCCATAAGCTTATTGAAATACAGCCAGTCACTGCTAAGGGTAGAGAAATACTCGTAGATGGACCTGCCCCCGAACATTACATTGGTGTTGGATTTCTCAAAGCCGTCATCCAGTTGGTCCGTACGGTAAAAGGAAGTATCTTCCTTCTGAATCTCCGGCACTACCCGCTGTACGTACTGATTATAGAATTCCGGTAGTTCTCCCACATTCATATATGTTTTGATCCGCTTGGAACCTTCTTCGCCTGCGCCGGTCATCATAATCCAAGAATTCATTCCCACGTTGATGACCAGAACTGCCATAATCAGGATAGTCAGCGGCTTTCTCATCCGTTCCCGGTTCCAGTTCAGCTTCGGAATATCGGCTTTCTGAAGGCAAAGGGCCACCACCACCAGGAACATCATCATTAGACTCAGGAGAGACTCCCAGGCGATGTTATGCTTCAACATCTTCAGATAAAAAATGCACAGCACCACAATCCACAGGCACAGGAAGAACCACCAGCCCAGCAGAATTAGAATGGTTTTACGTTCTTTCCAGACATCCGATTCCAGACACTCCATGGCCGCCCATACCAGGAAGAAGGTGAGAACGAAATACCATCTTCCCACCGAGTAACTGAATCCATTCAACACCCTTCCCGTGTACGGAAACAGGCCGATGAACATGCAGAACAGGGTAAAAATAGCTGCGGTACTCCGAGTTTTCCGGATATTCCATAGGATAAGTGGCAGAAGTGCTGCCACCAAAAGGGAGGCGAAAATTGCACTGTACGCCTCGTGGACCTCGTTGATGGATACCAGGGAATTCGGCATGGCAAAATATGTTTTTAGCGAATAGAAGATTCCCTGATTCGCATCGTAGTCCGAATTGATTACCGCCGATGTGGTGGTGGTCAGCATGGACTCCACCGAAATTGCGGAAATCATCAGTCCCACAATTCCATCTCCCATGAAGGTCAGGAATCGCTTTCCGAAATCTTTCCATACGGAATTGTCTTCCGAAATGTTACTCCGGAGCACTCCTCTCTTTCCGTAATAATGGCAATACCTTACCGGGAAATACAGAATCACAAAGATTCCGGCAATATACGCCCAAAGCACGCTGGAAGAAAGGAACAGCACCTCGGCGATAATGAACACCAGAGGAGATTTTCCCTTCAGAATCCGCTCCGCCCCCATAATCAAAAGAGGGAAGAACACCATGGCATTGGTGAAGGTCCCCTGAGTTAAAGTGGCAATAATCGCCCATCCGGAGAAGGTGTAACAGAAAGCACCGAACACATTCTGCTCCGCGTTCAGCTTCACTTCCCGGCCGAAAATCAGGAAAGCCACACCAGCCAGGTATTGACGCAGAATCGTCACGAAGGTATAGGCCAAATCCAGATATTTCTGCGGAACTGCAATAATCCAGTAGGTCAGGGGGTTGAGAAGCTTTCCCTTAAATGTATCGAAGAAGCTGGCGCCCAGGCCCACATCCCAGGACCAACCCTCGCCACCGCTGTCCAGTATTCTCTTAATCTTGGTGTAGGAGGGATAGTGCTGGGTGATGCCATCCACATTTCCCACTCCTTTGAGGAGGGTCTTGTGGTACACGATGAACGCTGCGTACACCAAAAGTGCCGTAACGACAAAGAGAACTGTATAGACCAGCGTCTGCCGTCGCATTCCCCACTCTTTCTTTAATTCCGGTTGTTTCATTCCATCTCCTTCGTCAGAAATTCCCGCGGTTAAAAACCGGAAACCGCCTTAGCGGTTTCCGTACATCTTCTCATAGTATTTCACATAATCTCCGGAAATGATGTTCTTCCACCACTTCTCGTTATTCAGATACCAGTCGATGGTCTGGCGAATGCCATCATCGAACTTCGTCTCTGGAAGCCATCCCAGCTCTCCGTGAATCTTGGATGGGTCAATGGCGTAGCGGAGATCGTGTCCCTTCCGGTCTCCCACGAAAGTAATCAGACTTTCCGGTTTTCCCAGCTGGTGCAGAATTGTTTTTACCACATCCAGGTTAGAGCGCTCGTTGTGCCCGCCAATGTTGTACACTTCGCCCACGCGACCATTTTCCAGAATCATGTCGATGGCTCTGCAGTGATCCTCCACATACAGCCAGTCTCTCACGTTCTCACCGGTTCCGTATACCGGAAGAGGCTTATCCGCAAGGGCATTGGCAATCATCAGCGGAATCAGCTTCTCTGGGAACTGATACGGGCCGTAGTTGTTGGAACAACGGGAAATGGTTACTGGAAGTCCGTAGGTTCTGTGATAAGCCATTGCTAGCAAATCTGCCGAAGCTTTGGATGCAGAATAAGGGCTGGAGGCTTGGAGCGGAAGGTCCTCAGTAAAGAACAGATCCGGACGGTCCAGCGGCAAATCTCCGTACACTTCATCGGTTCCCACCTGATGGAAACGCTTAATTCCGTACTCTCTGGAAGCATCCATCAGCACCTGAGTTCCCAGGATATTGGTCCGAAGGAAAATCCCCGGATCTTCAATGGACCGATCCACATGGGATTCTGCGGCGAAGTTCACCACCACATCCGGATGGTGTTCTTCAAAGACTTTGCGAACCCCCTCTCGGTCCGTAATGTCACAACGAACAAATGTGAAGTGTTCATCCTCCATCACCGGCTCCAATGTCTCCAGATTTCCCGCATAAGTCAGGGAATCCAGGGCAATCAGGTCGTAATCCGGATGGGCTTTCCGCATGTGAAACACAAAGTTACTTCCGATGAATCCGGCAGCGCCGGTTATCAATACCTTCATAATATGTTCTATCTCCTTATACTCTTGAATAGTAATAATTTACACCACTGGGACTACAGCAGCGAAAGTATATACTGCCCGTACTGGGTCATCTTGAGAGATCCTCCCACTTTGCGGAGCTGCTCATCGTCAATGAAACCCTTTCTCCAAGCGATTTCTTCCAAGCAGGCAATGTAGAATCCCTGTCTGGCCTGAATGGTGGACACGTATTCCGATGCGCTGAGCATGCCTTCCGGCGTTCCGGTATCCAGCCATGCCATTCCACGGCCCATCAGCTCCACTTTGAGGGTTCCTCGCCGCAAGTATTCATTGTTCACCGCGGTGATTTCAATTTCCCCTCTTGCCGAAGGCTTTACGTTCTTGGCAATTTCGATGACATCATTGTCGTAGAAATACAGTCCAGGAACGGCAAAATTGGACTTTGGCTTCTTCGGTTTCTCCTCGATAGAGATGACGTTCTTGTTTGCATCAAATTCCACCACGCCGAATGCGGTTGGATCCTTCACCGGATAACCGAATACGGTGGCCCCCTTCTCGTGGGAAACCGCTCTCTTGAGAATTCCGGACAAATCCTGTCCGTAGAAGATGTTGTCCCCCAGAACCAGGCAAACGTTATCATCGCCAATGAATTCTTCTCCCAGAATGAAGGCATCCGCCAGTCCTCTCGGCTGATCCTGCACCTTGTATTCGAAATGAACACCCAGGTTGCTTCCGTCTCCCAAAAGCTCTTCGTATCCTCCGATAGCTTCCGGTGAAGAGATAATCAGAATATCCCGGATTCCCGCCAGAAGAAGCACCGAAATCGGATAATATACCAGTGGCTTGTCGTAAATCGGCAGCAGCTGCTTGGATACCGCCTTGGTCATAGGGTAGAGTCTTGTCCCCTTTCCTCCTGCTAATACGATTCCTTTCATGATGTTTTCTTAATCTCCTTTCTGATTCGAATCCATAGGATTCCTCCTAATATCAAGGTTAAAATTGTCATTATTGTGGCATAGAGCACCGTCGCTCCCAACATCCCGTAGTTGCGCACGAACACGCCGGAAAGGGAGAATGCCGCCAATGCTGCTGCCCCGTAGCTGTAGATTAACGTCCGATGCATCCGGACGATGGTAATTACCGTGTTGAAGAACACCGAGTAAGCTAGCATGCCTCCGCCAATCATTACGATAATCAGCTCCTTCCGATGGCCCGCCAAGTTCATCCCGAACATCCAGGAAAGAACTGGGATTCCAATAGTTGCTGCAATGGCAAGTCCTAACACGGTGAGTCCCAGCACGATGAGCATCTGCTTTCGGATTGCTTTGATAAAACGAGATATTTCGCCCTTCGCCCAGATTTCCGCATAGGATGTTAGAATCGGGTTGAAGATGAAATGCACAATCAGTTGCACCACGAAAGCCGGCATGAAGATAATGTTGTACGTCGCCTGTATCTCCTCGGTAAGGTACGCATCGATGGCATACTTCGGTGCGTTGCTGAGGTACATGTTGAGGAACAGGCTTAGAAACAGCGGAAATCCCTCCACCATCATCATCCACATTCTGCGCATATGGAATTCCGGCCGCAGCTGACAGAAATCCGTTGCCACATTCATGGAGGTCAGAATCGCAGTCACCACCGATATTCCCACGCACAGACAAATGGCAAAGACCAGGTTTCTCGTTACCAGATATCCGGCAGAGAAGGATAGAATCTCCATCAGATATCGGAAAGAAGACGCCTTCGTGGCCGCATCCAGCCTTCCCATTTGCTGCATCCGCCCGTGTACCACATCGGTAAAGGCCTGCACGCACTTCAGCGCATTCACCATGAGAATGACGATGAATTTCTGGAAGTCATATCCCCGGAATGCTACGCCGAACAGACAGTACAGCACGGCCGCCAGCATCATGACGATACAGGTGATAATCCGGATTCCGTAGTACTCGGAGAAAGAATACTTTTCCCGAATATCCGAAGACTGGAATTTCCGGAACCCATACTGTCCTACATAAAGCATCAGCGTTCCCACCGCATAAGCAATGCTGAAAATTCCCGCATCGTAGACCCCTTGACTGCGGGTGAGCACCAACGTCATAATCGGAGACTCGCCTGCACTGAGCATGGCGTTAATCATATTCCAGAGGTAACTGCTTCGTTCAATATTGTCGGTACGCTCCAGACGGTTTCGAATTGCTTTTAGCATATCTCACCTATCCTCGGTAGAAGGTATGAATGGCATCCATCACCTTCTCCTGGTCGCTTTCTTCCAGGTTGTAGTACATCGGCAGTCTCAGCAGACGTTCACTTTCCTTGGTAGTGTAACGGTCCTCACCGTGGAAACGACCGTACTTAAGACCTGCCGGTGCAGAGTGAAGCGGAATGTAGTGGAATACCGCTGCAATCTCTCTTTCCTTGAGGAATGCAATCAGCTTCTTTCTTTCCTCCATGTCCTTGGTCTTGATGTAGAACATATGGGCATTGTGCTGGCATCCTTCCGGGATGTACGGAAGCTCGATGACCCCGTCCTTCGCCAAATCTGCCAGTCCTTCGTTATATCGGTTCCAGCTTGCCAGACGGTTCTCATTGATCTCCTCTGCCATCTCCAGCTGTGCCATCAGATAGGCCGCATTGATATCGCTTGGCAGGAAGGAAGATCCGATGCTGACCCAGGTGTACTTGTCCACCTGGCCTCGGAAGAAACGACTTCGATCCGTTCCCTTCTCCCGGATGATTTCCGCATCTTCTACCTGCTTCTCGTTGTTAATCAGAATGGCACCACCTTCGCCCATACTGTAGTTCTTCGTTTCGTGGAAGCTAAAACATCCGTAGTCACCAATGCTTCCCAGCGCCCGGCCCTTGTAATAGGCGTTCACACCTTGTGCGGCATCCTCTACCACGATAAGGTTGTGGCGCTTTGCAATGTCCATGATGGTATCCATCTCGCAGCCCACGCCCGCATAGTGCACCGGAACGATGGCCTTGGTCTTGTCTGTAATAGCATCTTCAATCAGTTTCTCGTCAATATTCATAGTATCCGGACGGATATCCACGAAGACCAGCTTGGCCCCTCTCAGAACAAAGGCGTTCGCTGTAGAGACGAAGGTGTAGGATGGAAGAATGACCTCATCCCCCGGCTGAATATCCGCCAGAAGTGCCGCCATTTCAAGCGCCTGAGTGCCGGAGGTGGTGAGCAGCGCCTTTTCTGTTCCAGTGTGCTCCTCAATCCACTCGTTGCACATCTTCGTGAACTGGCCATCTCCACAGATTTTGTGGCTCTCAATGGCCTCCTTCATGTACTCTTCTTCCTTGCCCACATACGGTGGAATATTGAAACGTATCATTGTACTCTTCCTTTCTGCAAGACACCCTGTCCTGCCTATCTCTAATCCTTATGTATTCCGCAGCCGGAACTATTGTCTTCCAAGCTCGTTGAAGTCCACCCCGGAATCCTCGGTCTGGGTGTAGATTTCTTTTACAACGAATTGCGGGTTGTTCCCCATGCCCAGGAACATTCTGCCGATATATTCTCCAATCAGTCCCAGGGACAAGAGAATCAGGCCGGAGAAAAAGAATATGGCCGCCATAATGGAGGACCATCCCATCATCGTGGCCGGATGGAGTATCTTCTTCACAATCACCACAATCGCTGCAATGAATCCCACCAGGGAAAAGGTGGCGCCCAGTCCCGTGGCCATTCGAAGAGGTACCACGGAATAACCTACAATATTGAACCAGAGCTTCAATAATTTCTTAAAAGTATACCCAGACTGCCCATATGCTCGGTCGAAATGTTCTACCGGCACGCTGGCAATATTTCGAGTGGTCCGGAGCACCAACCCCTGCAGGTGGGTGTAGGGTTCTTTGTATTGAATCATGTAATCTCGAACGAATTTTCGCATGACAAAGAAGCTGGAAGTCTTCATTCCCTTCGGTTTTCCGATCAGAATCCGAATGGACTCGTAATGTACCCAGCTTCCGAAATTTCTGAATTTGCTGTGCTTCTTCTCCGGATAATAGCCGTAGACCACATCGTATCCCTTCTCAATCTCTGCAAAAAGCTTCGGAAGCTGAGAGGGACGGGTCTGCAGGTCATCGTCCATGGAAATGATATAGTCCCCTTTGGCATAGTTCAGTCCTGCCATAGAGGCATTATGTTGTCCAGAATTCTTGGCCAGCTCTATCGCTTTCACGCAAGGGTACTCATCGGCTAACGCCTTCAATTCCCGAAGCGTGGCTCCATCATCTGGGGAATGATCATCCACCAGTACGAATTCGTAGGGAGTCCGGCCAATCTGTTCCATTTCCTGTATAGTGGTCTCCACCACTTCCCTGATGGTGTGGGAAGAACAATAACAGGGAATGACAAAAGAATAAGACATAAATATTCCTCTTTTCATCAATAATACTCACATATTCTAATATGTTTGACATCCAGAATCAAGTCAATGCAACGTAAAAAGGGAAATCCGGAACACATCGTCCCCCGAATTTCCCCTCTTATACTTGATTCTAAGCTGTTATTTCGGAATCTTATCGTAATTAATCCGAATCAGTACGGTAATGTTCTTATTGGCATACTTCTTGGTCCTAGGTCCCAGATTCTTGCTGCTCACATCCTTCCCGCCTGCGGTATACCAGAGCATGTTGCCGTTGGCATCCTTTCCCGCATAGACGCAAGTATGAGTCTTCCAACCAACGATATCTCCTGGCTGAAGCCCCGCACTTCCCGGGTGTCCCACATTATAACGTACCGTAAAGTACTCCGAATTCTTGATATAATTCGCACCCTTTCCGTGAAGCGTATCGGAAATATAGAAGGTGGTGCCATGAGGCAGTAACCCCATTCTCTGGAGACCCCAGGAAATGTATGCCGCACAGTTCACATGATGATTTCCAGAAACAGCGGATTCATAGGAGCTGGCCGGATGGTACCAACTGTAAGTAATTCCGTGGGCGAAAATCTGGTCTTCCAACGTCTTCAGCGTATCTAGCCAGTCTTTCGTTCCCTGCTCCTTCGTGCGCTTCGCCTTTCCCTGCTTGACGATGGTCTTGCTCTCATCCTGAAGCGATAGCTTCGTCTGGAGCGCCACCACATTGCAAGATGTGGATACGTTGGCCGCACCATCGTAGTCCTCCGTCTTCTTGTCCGCATTCACCGGACTCTTCAGGCTGACAATCAGAAATACATCAATGGCCAGCACGATGGCAATAAAACCGATTAATTTATGTTTCCGATGCAGAACTCGTTTCATGAATCCTCCCAAGAATCTGATTTTTCTTTTCACAATTACCTTCGTAGTATATCACATTCTGAGGAATTTGTATATCATGCAATTCGGCGAATTATGACTCCTATTTTATAGTCCGGTGCATAGGAATTCTCACGAATGGTTTTGTTCGCCACGCTCTTCGGCCCCACCGAGAAGAAGTAATATTTTCCATTCTTCACATGCTTGTAGACCATGGTGTGATATTTGCCTTGGCGTCCCACAATGTCTCCCGGCTTGAGATATCCCTTCTTGACACAGTCTGATAGCTTCATGTTCAGATTGGTCTGCACCAAATAGTTCGGCGAAGTAATGAAGTAGTTCTTCGGAATCTTCTGATCATATATCTTTCCGTATCCCAGATAGAAACAGAATCCGCTCTTCTCAAATCCCGCCTGTTGCATCGCCCAGGAGATGTAGGTGGCACAGTTCACCTTCTTCGCCTTGAGACCTGCCGCATAAGTGGTTCCGCCTCCACTGGTATTGTACTTCAGATTATTCTTCTCAATCTGATCAGCCATCTTGATAAGAGAATTGTACCAAGTAGTCAATGTGCTCTGTGACATGGTTCCACTCATAGGCTTCGCATTGCTCTGAAGCACCGTTGGATCCACTCCGGACGGAAGCGTTACCTGATCCGACTCTCCGGTTGCACCTGAAATATCGGAATCCATGCCGTCCGCATCAGTTGCAGGTTCTTCCACCGGAACCGTAATGGTCTCGGTCATCACTAAATCTTTCGAGCAGACGAAATAAAATTTCTTTCCGTAACGGAACCGGTACCAGACTGTCTTAGATCCCTTTGCCCGGGTCTTGAGACACACATTCAGCTTCGTCCCCTTTGCAAGTTTCCGCACCCGCTTCATCTTGGTGCCAGCCCCCTTCCGGACAGTCAAGGTATTCTTTGCTCGAATGGTCTTATACTGATATCGAACGTGATCCACCTGATTCACCGGAACATAGCCCTTGTAATTCTTGTACTGGATGTAGAACCATCGATGCTTTCTGGATGAACTCTTCGTACTGGTGAACACCATCTCGCTCATGGTAATCTTGGCATTGTTCGGAATACGCGTCACCCTCTTGGACTTGGAAGACGCACTCTTTCTTACCACAACCCCCAGACGGCGATTGGTCTGCCCCGAAGCCACACCAGTTGTAATCGGCACCACCTTCGTTGTCGTACTGCCAGACGACGAATCCGTTACTCCATACGAATCGCTGAAAGCAGGGAGAATCAGCATCACAGTTAGAATGGCTGTGATAACCACCTGAAGCCATTTCTCTCCCTTCTTTCCATAACCTTTGACCTGCATTTCTCTCATGTATGGAATCCCTTTCTTAAAAATAAATAAATTTATCTGTAAACTTAACCGATAAATTTATTCTACCAAAAAAACGAGCGTTGTCAATGCAACGCCCGTAAATTGATTATTGAGTTTTCGAATAGGAGTTTTGTTATATCATATATTTCCCGCCATGTCCGATATGATTCAGATATATCAGCTGAGAAATCATATGAAGCACGAGCAGAAGAATTCCTACTGTTCCATATAATATTTTTCGGTTCCGATTTTCCCTCATGAATTCCGGATCTGTGAGAT
>JBNMGJ010000231.1:0-2600 GCA_050872185.1 Mogibacterium sp. | reverse complement strand
GTTGATGGTAAAAGTAAGGTCTCTCATTCCCTCTGCATTCGGCGCGCTGACGCTCTCCAGCGTAATCACCATGGTCTGACCTTCGGTCAAGGTAATCTCTGCGGTCTGTCCCAGCGCAATGCCGTGGAAGAATACATCGGAACCCATGTTTCGGAAGTTGCCCTTGGTCTTCAGCGCCTTGACATATTCATCGAACACCTTGCTGTAGATTGCATAGCTCAGCTGCTGCTGCTCCGTACCTTCCAGGCCCAGGTCTTCCACAATGTGACGCTTGAACTCATCGTAATCGTCATCTTCCAGAAGTTCTCCCGGTCTGCAGGTAATCGGCTTTCTTCCCTTCAGAACCACTTTCTGCAGGTCTTCTGGGAATCCGCCCTCCGGCTGACCAATCATACCCTCGAAGTAGGATACTACAGAGTCTGGGAAGTCGAAGTCCTTTCCTTTTTCCACAATGTTCTCTGGAGTCAGGTCATTTCGAATCATGAAGATGGCCATGTCGCCCACTACCTTGGAGGATGGCGTTACCTTAATGATATCGCCGAACATCTTGTTCACTTCCACATACATGTCCTTCACATCGTCGAAGCGGTGACCGATTCCAAAGCTCTCTACCTGTGGCTTCAAGTTGGAATACTGTCCACCTGGAATCTCCAGGCGATAGATTTCTGCGGTAGTGGACTTCAAGTCGGATTCGAACTGGCTGTATACCGGACGAACGTCTACCCAGTAATCGGAAATCTTCTGAAGTCCTCTCTGATCCATTCCTGTATCTCGGTCGGAACTTTCCAGTGCAGCAACAATGGAGTTCAGCGCCGGCTGGGATGTCAGTCCGGACATGCTGTTGAAGGCAGCGTCCGCAATATCCAATCCTGCGGAGGCAGCCATCAGAACCGTTGCTACGCCGTTGCCGGAAGTGTCGTGGGTGTGCAAGTGAATTGGAACGGTGACTTCGTTCTTCAGCGCACGAACCAATTTCTCCGCCGCAACTGGCTTCAGGAGGCCGGACATATCCTTGATGGCAATGATATGCGCCCCTCTCTTTTCCAGTTCCTTTGCCATGTTAACATAGTATTTGAGGTTGTACTTCTCTCTACCTTCATCCAGAATATCACCGGTGTAGCACATGGAAGCTTCGGCAATCTTGCCCTGATTCAGCGTCTCATCAATGGCAATTTCCATGCCCTTAATCCAGTTCAGCGAATCGAAGATACGGAATACATCAATACCGGACTTCGCCGACTGCTGAATGAACTTCCGGATGGTGTTATCTGGATAGTTCCTGTAACCTACTGCATTAGCACCACGGAAGAGCATCTGGAACAGTACGTTCGGAATCTTTTTTCTCAGGGTTTCCAGTCTTTCCCACGGATCCTCTCCTAAGAAGCGCATTGCTACATCGAAGGTTGCACCGCCCCACATCTCGAAGGAGAAGAAATCCTTTCCATAAGTCGCCATAGCCGGAGCAATTTTCTCCAAATCCTTGGTTCTCATACGTGTGGCAATCAGCGATTGCTGTGCATCACGGAAAGAGGTATCTGTAAGAAGCAGTTTCTTCTGGTTCAGTGCCCAGTCTGCCACTGCCTTCGGCCCCTTCTCATCCAGCAGCTGCTTTGTACCACGGAAAGACGAAATCTTGGATTCGTCTACCTTCGGAACCACCGGAACATTGTAGCCCTGGCGAATGCCCTTGGTTTCGTTGACGTATTTCTCGCCCAGGAACTCTAGCACCTGCAGCTCCTTGTTGGTAACCGCGCGAATATTCAGAAGTTCCGGATTATCTCCAATGAATCCGGTATTGCAGTTTCCAGCACGGAAGGTCGGGTGATTCAGCACGTTCAGCAGGAAGCCGATGTTCGTCTTTACCCCTTCGATTCGCATTTCCGTCAGTGCACGAACCGCCTTGTTGATGGCATCGTTAAAGCTTCTGGCATGAGAGCATACTTTTACCAGAAGGCTGTCGTAATATGGAGAAATTTCCGAGCCGGTAAAACCATTTCCGCCATCCAGACGAATACCGAATCCAGCTGCGGAACGGTACATGCTGATAGTACCAGTATCCGGTGCAAAATTGTTCGCCGGATCTTCTGTAGTAATACGGCACTGGATGGCATATCCGTTGGTGGAAATGTCATCCTGGGACTTAATGCCTATTTTCTCAGAATCCAGGGAATAGCCCTCCGCAATCAGAATCATATCCTGTACGATATCGATTCCGGTTACCAGTTCTGACACAGTATGTTCTACCTGAACACGGGTATTCATCTCAATGAAATAGTGGTTTCCGCTCTTATCCAACAGAAACTCACAGGTACCTGCACTGCGGTAATCCACTGCCTTTGCCAGCTTGAGGGCGTCATTACAGATTGCCTCTCTCTGGGCATCGGTTAGGCACAGGGCCGGTGTGAACTCGATTACCTTCTGATGTCTTCTCTGTACCGAGCAGTCTCTTTCGTACAGGTGGACCAGATTTCCGTATTTATCTCCCAGCACTTGAACCTCAATGTGCTTCGGCTCTTCCAGATATTTTTCGATGAAAATATCTCCGTTACCGAAAGCCTTTACCGCTTCGTTATGGGCACTTCGGAACTGAGGAACCAATT
>JBNMGJ010000185.1:0-3734 GCA_050872185.1 Mogibacterium sp. | reverse complement strand
CCTCGGGAGAGATTCATCTCAAGGCGTCCAAAGTCCTGGAAGGAACGAAACTGGGGGACAGCATTGCGGTGAACGGAGTGTGCCTCACCGTGACGAATATGACAGCGGATGGGTTTACCGCCGATGTCATGCCGGAGACTTTGCGCCGAAGCAATCTAGGCCAGCTCCGGTCCGGAGATCCGGTGGATCTGGAGCGGGCCATGGCAGCGGACGGACGGTTCGGCGGCCACCTGGTATCCGGTCACATTGACGGAACCGGCACCATCACCCAGCTGCGAAGAGAAGGAAACGCGGTGTGGGTGCGGATTCAGACCACACCGGAAATTCTGAGACTGATTGTGGAGAAGGGCTCCATCACCATCGATGGCATTAGCCTGACGGTGGCAACCCTGGGAAAGAACGATTTCCAGGTGTCCATCATTCCCCATACGGGAAGCGAAACCATTCTTCTTTCGAAGAAACCGGGGGACATGGTGAACCTAGAGAACGATATTGTGGGAAAATACGTGGAGAAACTTCTCACCACACCGAAGGCCACGGAAAGCGAACCAGAAAGCAAAGTAACCTGGGAATTCCTAGCGGAAAACGGATTCTGATGGAACTTGCTTTTAGCTAAAAATAAATTTGATAAGTCAAACACAAGCGATTGAAAGGAGAGAACCAATGAGCTTTAGATATAATACTGTAGAAGAAGCGCTGGACGCGCTGAGAGCCGGAAAGCTGATTCTGTGCACCGATGATCCGGATCGGGAGAACGAGGGAGATTTAATCTGTGCGGCGGAGTTTGCCACCACGGAAAACGTGAACTTTATGGCGGTGCATGCAAAGGGCCTGATTTGTACCCCGATGTCTGTGGATTACGCTCACAAGTTGAATCTTCCGCAGATGGTATCGGAGAATACGGACAATCATTGCACCGCATTCACCGTATCGGTGGATCACGTGAACACCACCACCGGAATTTCCGCGGAGGAAAGAGGATATACCTGCCGGATGCTGACGGATCCGGAGACGAAGCCGGAGGATCTCAGAAGACCGGGACACGTATTCCCACTGGTGGCTCGTCACGGCGGCGTGCTGGTGCGGAACGGACACACAGAGGCTACTGTGGATTTGATGCGCCTGGCGGGTCTGCATCAGGTAGGACTTTGCTGTGAGGTGATGAGAGAGGACGGCACCATGATGCGGGCGCCGGAGCTGCAGGAGATGGCAAAGAAGTATGATATCTGCTTTATTACCATCAAGGATTTGCAGGACTACATCCGTCGGAACGAGAAGCACATGAACTGTGTGGCAGATGCCAAGTTGCCGACAGTCTACGGCGATTTCCAGATTAAGGGATATGTGAACGATATTACCGGTGAACATCACGTGGCACTGGTGTGCGGAGACATTGCAGATGGAGAGAACGTGCTGTGCAGAGTTCACTCCGAGTGCTTGACGGGAGACGTGTTCGGATCCGCTCGCTGCGATTGCGGAGAGCAGCTGCACACCGCCATGCGAATGGTCCAGGAGGAAGGTCGAGGCATCATCCTGTACATGCGTCAGGAAGGCCGAGGCATTGGTCTGATTAACAAGCTGAAGGCGTACGAACTCCAGGAGCACGGAAGAGATACGGTGGAGGCTAATGAGGAACTGGGCTTTGCTGCAGACCTTCGGGAATATTGGTCCGGTGCACAGATGCTGCAGGACCTGGGCGTGAAGTCCATCCGTCTCATGACCAACAACCCGAGCAAAATCTACGGATTGGAAGGCTTTGACTTCGAGATTACAGAGCGGGTTCCAATTGAAATTCAGCCGGGAAAATATGACGAATTCTATCTGAGAACCAAGCAGGACAAGATGGGTCACGTGTTCAAGCAGATCCATTTCGACAAATAAGAGAAGAAAAAAATCATATCAATTGACAGAAAGTCAGGAATAACAGGAGGAAGAGAAAATGGCTATCAATCTGATTGAAGGTAAAGTAGTTGCACCGGAGGGAATGAAAGTGGGCATCATCGCATCCCGATTCAACAGCTTCATCGTACAGAAACTGCTGGACGGAGCAGTGGACGGACTGGTTCGTCACGGCGTGGAGGAAAGCAACATCGATGCGGCATGGGTACCGGGCGCTTTTGAAGTTCCGCTGATGGCACAGAAGATGGCAGAGTCCGGCAAGTATGACGCGGTAATCTGCGTCGGTGCGGTTATCCGTGGTGCCACATCCCACTACGAACTGGTGACCAACGAGTCCGCCAAGGGCATTGCACAGGTTAGCCTGAAGGCAGGCATTCCGGTGCTGTTCGGAATCATCACCACCGAGAACATTGAGCAGGCCATCGAAAGAGCCGGTTCCAAGGCTGGCAACAAGGGTTATGACTGCGCACTGTCTGCCATCGAGATGGTGAACCTGGAAAAGCAGATTCAGGCATAATGGGAATCCGTACATTAATCTTCGACTGGGATGGCACCTTGCACGACACGAAGGCGCTATACGGTGCGTCCCTCCGGAGAACCTTAAGGTGGCTGATTTCCCAAGGATATCCCGTACCGGAGAATCAGTCCGACGAATACCTCAGCCGGTACCTAGGCGTGAACGCACGGGATATGTGGATGGACTACATGCCGGAGCTGCCCCTGGAAGTTCAGGAAGAGTGTTCCCGAAGAACCGGTGAGCAGATGGTAAAAGAAATAAATGCGGGAAATGCAAAACTGTACCCGGGAACTCTTTCGGTTCTCTCCGCCCTAAAAGATTCTGGATATCGCCTGGTAATTCTATCCAACTGCAAAGTGCCCTATATGGAGGCCCAGCGGAAAGCCTTTGAACTAGATGCGTGGATAGAGTCCTATTTCTGTTCCGGCGCCTATGATTTCCGGCCGAAAGAAGAGATCTTCCCAGATGTGGCCAAGAAGTTTCTCGGCGAGTACTGTATGATCGGGGACCGGGCCTCCGACCGGAAGGTGGCAGAAGTTCACGGAATTCATTTCATCGGCTGTTCCTACGGATTTGGAAGATTGGAAGAAATTTCCGGAGGCGATGGTGTGATTCAAGACATTGAAGAACTTCCGGAAATCCTTCGAAGGATTCAAGCATAGACATTCAAGTTTAGACAATCAAAGGAACGTTTCCCGAGTGAGAACCGGGGAGCGTTTTTGCGTGCGGGGGTTTTCCTTGAAAATGCACGGACGCTGCGATATGATAGTAGAAATACTTTTACAGAAAAAGGGAGAGATAGGACAAGAATGTACAAATTAGTATCGAAACTAGTGATTTACCGGAACATCGGCAAAGACTCCATTCTGTTCCGGATGGCGGATATTTGCCGAGATTTCGACTCGGGAAATTATGAACCCGCCCATCTGACGGATCGGATTCTGGACGAAGTGCACGAGTTGATGGATATCAGCACGGCGTATGGCTTTGACCGGAATCTGTGGCAGAGCTACCTGGCGTACTTGATTGCGATGACGGAGAATCCGTTCACACTGGTATCCGAGAAGGCCGGGCACGTGGATGGTACCGTGAACCAGTTCGCTATGAACGACTTTGCCATTTTCAAGAAGCTGTTCGACTATGACTTCTCGGAGATGGAGCAGAGTCTGGGGCTGAACTGCTTTGAACTCATCACCCACTACAAAGCGGTGCCGAAGAAGGAACAGTTCTTCAATCGAAACGTTAGCGTGCGGGTGTCAAAGCTAAGCCGGGATATTGATGAAGCCACTTCGGTGGAAGAAATGTACGATATTGTGAT
>JBNMGJ010000188.1:0-3699 GCA_050872185.1 Mogibacterium sp. | reverse complement strand
CTCCATGCCCTTGCTCTCGTGGAACTCGATTCTGCCTGCATCGCTGAGCATGGCCAGCTTCGGGTCCATCGGCAGCTTGTCGATGACCTTGATGCCGTATTCCTTGCCGATGGCATCGGCGGAACTTGGTCCGAAGACCTCGATCTTCTTGCCGCAATCTGGACATTCCAGATAGCTCATGTTCTCCACCAGTCCCAGAATCGGAATGTTCATCATCTGTGCCATCTTCATGGCCTTCTCCACAATCATGGACACCAGTTCCTGTGGTGAAGATACGATGATAATTCCATCCACTGGAATGGACTGGAAGATGGTCAACGGAACGTCTCCGGTCCCCGGCGGCATATCAATGAACATCACGTCCAGGTCTCCCCAGATTACGTCCGTCCAGAACTGCGTTACCGCACCGGCGATGACTGGTCCTCTCCATACCACCGGATCCGTCTCATTCTCGGTCAGAAGATTGAGGGACATAATCTCCATCTCCGTTGGGGTGGTTGCCGGAAGCAATCCCATGCCGGATACCTCTGCCTTCTCGTGAATTCCGAACATCTTCGGAATCGACGGGCCGGTGATATCCGCGTCCAGAATACCCGTCTTCAGGCCATTCCGATTGGCAACGATTGCGGAAAGGGCGGTTACCATGGACTTACCCACGCCGCCTTTGCCGCTGACAACGCCAATTACCTTCTTCACGCTGCTGCCCTCGTGCAGCTTCGCATGCATATCCTGCGGTTCTCCCTGTCTGGATCCGCAATCCGCACCGCATGTCTCACAGTTATGGGTGCAGTTCTCTTCATAATCAGCCATTATAACTCCTCCTATAATTGTACTCACATTGGGTGATTATATCACACTCTACTCCGAAATGCACTTGCTAGGGAATTTCCTAGTTGCTTTGTCGCTTATTCCTCCAGATTTTCCTCCGGTAAAAAGAGCTTTCTATATGTACTCGTTCCCGTGCAGTCTGTCCACATAACGACAGGCATGGGTTGCCGCTACTGCACCGTCTCCCACCGCCGTGGTCAGCTGACGGACGCTCTTCTCTCGGCCGTCTCCGGCCACAAAGACCCCCTCCGTGGTCGCCGCGCAATTCTCGTCTACCCGATAGTAGCCCGCTTCGTCGGTTTTCACCAGATTCTGGAACAGTGCTCCATTCGGAATCTGTCCAATCGCCACGAACAGGCCATCCACCGGAATCAAGGAGCTCTCTCCCGTATTCACATCCCGAACCGTAACGCCAGTTACCATTTTCTCCCCTTCTACGGATACCACCGTCTTTTCCAGCGCAAATTCCACATTTTCTTTGTTCTTCAGTTCCTGCACCAATCTCTCCTCGGCGCGGAAACGGTTCCGCCGATGGATAATGGTAACCTTCTTGCAGATTCCAGCAAGATAGATGGCATCCTCTACTGCAGTGTTTCCCCCACCGTAGACCGCCACATCCCGGTTCCGAAAGAAGGCACCATCGCATACTGCACAGTATGAAAGGCCTCGCCCGGTCAGCTTCTCTTCTCCCGGCACTTCCATCTTCCGACGCTGAAGCCCTGTGGCCAGAATCACCGCTTCCGCAGCATAATCCTCGTCTTCCGTCCGAAGGGTGAACATTCCGTCGGTTTCCTTCTGAATATCTCGAATTCCTTCCATGTATATCTCTGCACCGCAGGATTCCGCCTGCTCCTGTAGCTTCATGGCGTACTCCGCCCCACCGATGCCCGGTGCCGCTGGAAAATTATCGATTTCTCCGGTATAGGTAATCTGCCCTCCGATCATCTCCTTCTCGAACACCGCCACGCTCTTTCCCGCTCTTCCTGCATAGATTGCGGCTGTAAGCCCTGCCGGACCTCCGCCTACTATAATCACATCATATCTATTCGCCATATCCTACTCCTTTCGAACCGGTATCTCCATCCGGATTCGCCTTTCTTCTACTACCAATATACTGAGTATATTCGTTTCCTTCCAGCGTGGCAATATGATTTTTCTGTGATATTTTGATAGGGCGGTTGCATTCCTATTTGCGAAAGAGTATCATACCTATTAGCAGATAGCGTTGGTGAGTGCTAACATCACCGATTCTGTTTTTACAAGATAACAAAAACATTACATAGAAGGACGGTACACGAAATGGAAAAGAAACAATTCAAAGCGGAATCCAAGCGGATGCTGGATTTGATGATTAACTCGATTTACACCAACCGGGAAATTTTCCTCCGGGAGATTATCAGCAATGCCAGTGATGCCATTGACAAGCGGTATTACGAAGAGGCAAAGGGGGGCAAGACCGGTCTGTCCAGAGAGGACTTCGAGATTCGGATTGAACCGAATGAAGAGGCAGGCACCCTGACCATTATCGATAATGGTATCGGCATGAGTGCAGAGGAGCTGGAAGAGAATCTGGGTATCATCGCCAAGAGCGGTTCCCTGGGATTCAAGAACGAGAATCAGGATGCGGATTCCGACACGGATATCATCGGACAGTTCGGTGTTGGATTCTACAGTGCTTTTATGGTGGCTAAGCACATCGAAGTCACCTCCAAGAAGCTGGGCGAGGATCAGGCCCACGTATGGATGAGTGACGGTGCCGACGGTTACACTGTAGAGGATGCAGAGAGAAGCGAAGTGGGAACCAGCGTACAGCTGACCCTGCGGGACGATACCGAGGACGACAAGTACAGCGAATTCCTGACGGAGTTCAAGCTGAGAGAGCTGATTCGGAAGTATTCCGACTATATCCGCTACCCGATCGTGATGAACGTAGAGAAATCCCGCGTCAAGGAAGCCACCGAAGAAGAGAAGGCTGCCGAGGACTACAAGCCGGAGTACGAAAGCTATCGGGAGGACGAGCGCCTGAACAGCATGGTTCCGATTTGGAAGAAGAAAAAGAGCGAAATCACCGCAGAGGAATACAACGAGTTCTACAAGAACAAGTTCTTCGATTGGAACGACCCGCTGAAGGTCATTCACACCAACGTGGAAGGTGTGGTTTCCTACGATGCACTGCTGTACATTCCAAGCGAAGTTCCGTTCAACTACTACACCAAGGACTTCAAGAAGGGCTTGCAGCTCTACTCCAGCGGCGTCATGATTATGGATCACTGCGAGGATTTGCTTCCGGATTACTTTAGCTTCGTCAAGGGACTGGTGGACTCTCCGGATCTGTCCTTGAACATCTCCCGTGAAATGCTGCAGCAGGATCGCCAGCTCAAGGCCATCGCCCAGAGACTGGAGAAGAAGATTTCCTCCACCCTTCTGGAAATGCAGGAGAAAGAACGTGAGAAGTACGACAAGATGTTCGAAGCTTTCGGCATGCAGCTGAAATACGGCATCTACGACCAGTACGGAATGCACAAGGATAAGCTGAAGGATTTCGTGGAGTTCTACAGCAGCACCACCGACGAGCTGGCTACCTTCAAGGAATACGTTGACCGCATGAGAGAGGATCAGAAATACATCTACTATGCAACCGGCGAATCGAAGGAGAAAATTGCGAAGATGCCGCAGATGGATCTCTTCAAGGAAAAGGGATACGAAGTTCTGTACTGCACCGACGAGATTGACGAGTTCGCCCTCAAGATCATGCAGAGCTATGACGACAAGGAGTTCAAGAGTATTTCCGACAAGGATTTGGGCTTCGAGATGAGCGATGAAGAGAAGAAGGAGCAGGAAGAGAAGCAGGAAGAAGCCAAGGATGTTCTG
>JBNMGJ010000216.1:0-3061 GCA_050872185.1 Mogibacterium sp. | reverse complement strand
GGTATACCCTGGAACCGAAATACTCGGAATCCTTCGGCGCCAAAGTTTTCAAGGTGAGCCGGGACGAACGGGGGGAGCGACTGGTGTTCATGAAGATTACGGGTGGCCGCCTGGCGGTGCGCACCGTTCTCCATGGAACGGATGAGAACGGGGACCCTTGGGAAGAGAAGGTGAATCAGATTCGCTTCTATTCCGGGATGAAATACCGTTCTGCCGATGAGGCGGAGGCGGGCACGGTCTGCGGGGTGACCGGTCTTTCCAAAGTGATTCCCGGAGACGCCCTGGGAAGTGAGGATCCGGACCGTGGGGAGGTGCTGGAACCCTTCCTGACGTACCGAGTGTTGGTGCCGGAGAACATGGATGTGCACACGGTGCTGAGACATTTCCGGGAGCTGGGCGAGGAGGATCCGAAGCTTCACGTGACTTGGAACAGCGAAACCGCCGAAATCGGCATTCGCCTGATGGGCCAGATTCAGCTGGAAGTCCTCCGTACCATGATTGAAGAGCGATACGGCTACACCGTGGACTTCGACACGGGAAGTCTAATCTACCAGGAGACCATTACGGACACGGTGGAAGGGGTGGGCCATTTCGAACCCCTTCGCCACTATGCCGAGGTACACCTGATTCTGGAACCCGGGGAACGGGGCAGCGGCGTGGTGTACAACAGCACCCTGTCTGAGGACATCCTGCCCCGGAACTGGCAGCGGCTGATTCTGGGGAACCTGGAGCAGAAGGAGCACCGGGGCGTTCTCATCGGCGCCCCCCTTACCGACGTGAAAATCACTCTGGCCGCAGGTCGTGCCCACGAAAAGCACACCAGCGGCGGCGATTTCCGGGAAGCTTCCTACCGAGCCGTTCGAAACGGCCTCATGAAGGCCCATTCCGAAATTCTGGAGCCCTGGTTCTCTTTCCGGATAGAACTTCCAACGGAGTATGTGGGCCGGGCCATGACGGATGTACAGCAGATGGGAGGCCGGGTCTTTGACCTGGAGCAGACCCAGGATCGTTCCGTCCTTCCCGGGGAAGCCCCGGCAGCGGGACTTCTGGATTATCCGGTGACCCTGGCTTCTTACACCGGAGGTCAAGGCCGAATCACTTGCATGCTCAAAGGCTACGACATTTGCACCCGCCGGGAGCAGGTAATGGCGGAATATCCCTATAACCCAGAGCGGGACCTGGACAATCCGGCAGACTCCGTCTTCGTCTCCCACGGAGGCACCAGCATCGTCCACTGGGACCAGGTGGAGGAACACATGCACCTGCCCTCCGCCCTTCGGAGCTCCGCCCCAGAAGAAAGCGTTCGAGACGCCCGCAAAGAACGCCTGCGCCGAGAAATGGCCTCCGACGAGGAACTTCGGGCCATCTTCGAGAGAACCTACGGTAAAAGCAAAAAGGTTCTGCACCGGGGACCGGTGGAAAGACGGACGAAACAAGACGAAATCACACCGGAATCTATGGCTCGAAATGAGGAAATCCGGAAGAAGCACATGAAGAGCCGGACGTCTGGCGGTGAATCGAAAACGGATCTCCTCATCATTGATGGGTACAACCTGATTAATTTCTCGGAACATCTTCGGGACCTGGCGGCCAAAGACCTGGGTGCGGCAAGGCAGCAACTCATCGACCGACTGGTGAACTATCAGGGATACATGCGCTGCGAACTGGTACTGGTATTCGATGCGTACCGGGTACCCCAGGGAGTAGAGCGGTGGGAGCAACACTTCGGCGTCAAAGTAATCTACACCCGAGAAGAAGAGCCGGCGGATATCCTCATCGGAAAGATGGTGGACGAAGCAAAGGGCACCCGGAGAGTCCGAGTGGTTTCTTCGGATGCACTGGTGCAGCAGAACGCTTTGGGGCATAGTGCAGCCAGAACCTCCTCCAGGGAATTCATGGAGGAGCTTTCGGATATTGAATCGGAAATTCAAGAGGTCTTGGCGGATTTGTAGTTTTATCAAATCAGGTAAAGACGGAAACACAATGAAATTTTGGCTTTGAAGAGGCCTGTGGTATAATGGAGCCATTGTAAGAAGAAATTCGGAATGGAGATATTATGCATAGAATCAAACATCTCAGTAAGAAAGTGATGGCAGTGATTCTTTCTCTGGAAGTGATTACCTGCGGGGGACTAACTGCCGGAATCCTCTGGACGGTGTGGCTGAACCAGCAGAATCAGCGACTTCATGTCCAGGCCAAGGCCATTGCGGCCGATTTGGTAGGAACGAAAGTCAGTAAGGAGATTGTATCCACTGCAACCCGGACGAAGTCGGTGGGAAAGGATCTCATCGAGAAAGCCTACGTTCGGAAGATTGCCAAGAAGGCCGAAAATCTGGAATACGTGCCGGCTTCCACAGATACCAATATTGGAGCCTCCGAGGTCTACGATATCGTCCAGAGTGCTTACAGCTACAGCGGTGGGAAGCTCTCTCGATCCAGCGGAACCGCCAGCGGCCCCAACGGGAAAGAGACTTACTATAATCTGAACATGTCCGGCGTGGTTCGCACCATGCGGGGAATGGGAAATACGGATGCCTACTGGGAGCGGAAAGATGGCTGCAAGATGCTGGGAAATTACATCATGGTAGCCGCTAATCTGAGCCGCCATCCAAGGGGCTCCATCGTGAAAACCAGCCTGGGGCTGGCCATCGTCTGCGATACCGGAGGATTTGCCAGCCGGAATCCGACCCAGATTGACGTAGCTACCAACTGGTAGCGGCCGGGAATTATGACGGAAAATTCTATTTTTACCGGCAAATGTGTTCACGGATTTCACACGAGAAGAGAAGTTCTCAGTTATAATGGAGAAAACAGTCGGATAGAAAGGGGGAAGCCATGAAGGTTCGGAGATGGCTCAGCTGCCTGTGTGTGGCAGCACTGGTAATCTGCATGGCCGGATGCAGCGACTCGAAGGATGAGGACAGCGCACCGGCATCGGACGAGAGTTCGGTGCAGAACGAAGAGGAAAGCAGTCAGAAGTCGGATGTGGATCTGGCAGATGTGTATGCGGCTTACGAGGTGCAGGTTCAGAATGACAAGGATCTCATCGATGGTTACGACT